>CALCHD010000220.1 GCA_937901105.1 uncultured Bacteroidales bacterium
CTTGAGGGGGTGATCCTCCACACTCCAGGAGCGGAGGTGGAGAATATGACACCCGGAACAGCCCAGAGGGCACTTTATAGTGACATCCTCAATCTTTCAATAGCAAAGAACGAATATGACCAGCTGCAGGGGGTGCTTGGGAAATATACCCGCACTTTCCAGGTGGCAGACCTTCTTGAACAGGTGCTTGCCAACTACAGCCAGAGGGAGATGCTTATTAAGAAAGTGTGCGAAAGTGAGGGGGCGGCGGAGTACTATGAGCAGCTTATGGCAATGTCATCACCAGAGTTGGCAAAGGCTCTGATAGAAGGTGTGCCAGCCAGGAAAAATACCCTTACGGCATTTCTCAGTGACGAGTACTACGCACTATATCCTTTGTACAATTTCTACTTTACCAGGGATGCATCTGTAACTATCGGGAATAATGCCCTTATCTGCCGTATGGCCAACAAGGTGAGGATGAGGGAGTCTCTAATTATGGAGGCAATCTTCAAAGGGTCGGGTGCATTCAGCGGCGGCATCATAAATGCCCATGAGTTCCAGTCCGGATGCAATGATATTTATATGGAGGGTGGCGATATCCTTGTGGCCAGGGAGGACATTCTTATCATTGGCAACGGCTGCCGTACCAGCACCAGAGGCATAGATATGCTCATAGCAAGGCTTTGCAGGGAGCACACTCAAGGGACACGACACATAATTGTGCAGCAGCTTCCTTCCCAGCCGGAGTCGTTCATCCATCTGGATATGGTCTTCACCCTTCTGGACAGGGACAAATGCATGGTCTATGAACCTCTTGTCCTCCGTGATAACCAGTACCAGACAGTTCATATAACCATAGAGGACGGAAAAGTTTCAAAGATAAGGAGCATCCCGACAATTCTTCATGCCCTCCGCGAGCTTGGAATGGACCTTGAACCTGTAGCATGCGGCGGAAGCTCAGATGAATGGAACCAGGAGAGGGAGCAGTGGCACAGCGGAGCCAATTTCTTTGCCATTGCGCCAGGTAAGCTCCTTTCATATTCCAGGAATGTAAATACATTGGGAGAACTGGCACAGCACGGCTTTGAAATCATTCCGGCATGGGATATTGTCCGTGGCAACAAGGATGCGGCAGATTATGCCAAATGTGTAATTACCATTGAAGGCAGCGAGCTTCCACGCG
>CALCHD010000221.1 GCA_937901105.1 uncultured Bacteroidales bacterium
GCATCATAAAAATATAAATGCCATAAAAACAGCACTGGCACTTCTGGCTGCCGCCATAGTTCTTCCGGTACAGGGCTTCTGCAGCGGAAGATACCTGGACACGCTAAAGACCCGGATTGACGCCATAGGACTGGCTGCGGCAGATACCGTCTCCACAGCCCAGGACTCGGCAAAGAACACCAGTACACTCCAGTCTCCAATCTTCTCTGGAGGAAGGGACTCCATTGTAAAGGACTTCAATGTTGACGGAAGAAAGATGATCTACTATTACGGAGACGTAAAGGTAACATACGGCGACATTGAAATCTCTTCTGAATACATGGCTTTTGACGTAGACTCTAAGACCGTATTTGCAAAAGGCCTTCCGGACACCACCGGAAAGATAATAGGCTCCCCTATCATGAAACAGGGCGAGTCCCAGTTTGAGATGGAGAGTGTATACTATAACTTCAACTCCCAGAAGGCCAAGATCAAGAATATGATTACCCAGGAGGCGGAGGGTTTCCTTCACGGACAATACATTAAGAAAATGCCCGACAACTCCATCAATATCTCAAAGGGAAAATACACCACATGCGACCATGAACACCCCCATTTTTACCTGCAGATGACAACTGCAAAGGTTTTTGAGGATGAAAGCGGAGCCCAAAGGACTGTTTTTGGTCCGGCGTATGTAGTGCTTGAAGATGTCCCTACCCCATTTGCATTGCCATTTGGCTTTGTGCCGCAGTTCAAGGGGCGTTCAAGCGGACTTCTGATGCCTACCTACGGAGAGGAGGCAGCCAGAGGTTTCTACATGAGGGGCCTTGGATACTACTTTGTATTCAGTGACCATTTTGATGTGGCCGCCACCGGAGACATATATACAATGGGATCATGGGCTGGGCAGCTTAATGCCCGCTATAACAAGAGGTACAAATACAACGGAAACTTCAGCCTTGCATACCAGAATGACCAGACCGGAGAGAAGGGGCAGCCAGACTTCTTCCAGACAAAGAACTTCTCAATGCAGTGGAGCCACTCAATGGATTCAAAGGCAAGGCCTGGAACTTCATTCAGGGCCTCTGTAAACTTCTCAAGCCCTTCATACAACCAGTACAATAACCAGACAGATATCCAGACTGCCATGCAGAACCAGATATCTTCTTCCATTTCATTCGGCAAGACATGGGCAGGCACTCCTTTCAGCCTGACTGTCAATGCAATGCATAACCAGAACTCTCTGGACAGCTCTTATGCAGTAACTTTGCCTAACGTAACCTTTACAGTGAACAGGATATATCCTTTCAGGAAAAAGGAGAGGGTTGGAAAAGAGAAGTTCTATGAATCGTTTGCATTCAACTACAACACCACATTGGACAACAAGATCAACTTTAAGGCAAATGAGGTTGGAGAGCCGGACTTCTTCAAGAAGATGAGAAATGGAATGAAACATAATTTCAGCATTTCACTGCCTTCATTCTCCGTAGCAAAATATATCCAGGCATCACCTTCAGTATCATATGGAATGAACTGGTACTTCTCCGACTGCGAGAAGGTTTTCAACGGGGAGACACAGAGGGTTGAGACAGTATATTCAGATCCCTTCAGCACCTTTGGCATCACTCAGACATACTCCGCTTCGCTCTCCTTGAGCACAAGGCTCTACGGAAAGTTCGTATTTGGCAAGAACCGCAAGGTTGAAGCCATAAGGCATATGGTAACCCCTTCAATATCATTTGGAGTACAGCCTGATCTTGGAACCGCAGCCAACGGATTTACACATTTGAGCTATGTTGACATCAACGGCCAGCAGCACGTTGTAAATTACAACAGATACGAGGGGCAGATCTACTCGCCTCCAGGAAGAGGCAAGAGCGCTTCCATGGGATTCTCCCTTGGAAACAATGTTGAGGCAAAGATCAGAGACCGCAATGACACTACAGGAAGAGGGGTAAAGAAGGTAAAGATCATAGACCAGCTGTCGCTCGGAGGATCATACAACTTCCTTGCTGACTCACTTAACCTTTCCAACATTTCAATGAATATGAACACAACCATATTCGGAAAGCTGGGACTTAATGTGAATGCCACCTTCGACCCTTATGCAATTGACCAGTACGGAAAGAAGATAAACACCTTCAATATTGTGAAGGAGGGCGGATTCAAGCTTGCACGACTCACTAATGCAAGTGCATCCTTCTCCTACTCACTGTCGGGAGAAGGAAAAGGAAGGCTGGGAGCAGACTACAAGGACCCTAATGCCATTGTTTCGCAGAACAGCTCATACCAGAGGATATACCACAATCCGGTTACAGGAGAATATATCCCTGGAGGATGGGTATACTATATGAATCCATCTTCGCCGTGGTCTGTAAATGCAAACTTCAACTACAGCTACAGCAGAAACTACCAGTATGCCAATGAGCAGCTCCTTACAAAGCACA
>CALCHD010000222.1 GCA_937901105.1 uncultured Bacteroidales bacterium
GCCTATATCTTTCAATAAATATTAATACACAGATACTTCCGTGTGTGGTATCATGTATACATAAACCTCGGGGAGGGAGCGATATGCGTAAGCGAAGCGTTGCTATTGTGTTTTTTATATTTGCTCCCGACAGTTTTTTCTTGTTACAGGTTCTCTGAAATTTTCTGGAAAATCTCCTCAACGGTGCCAATGCCGCAGATTTCCTGATATTTGCCCTGTGCGGTGTAGTACTCTATCAGAGGCATAGTCTTGTTGTGGTACAAGTCTATCCTGGTCTGGATGATTGACCTGTCGGTATCATCCTTCCTGTTCTCGATGGATGCCCTGTGGAGGATTCTCTCA
Organism: uncultured Bacteroidales bacterium; assembly: GCA_937901105.1. Classification (GTDB taxonomy): domain Bacteria; phylum Bacteroidota; class Bacteroidia; order Bacteroidales; family UBA932; genus Egerieousia. The sequence continues at coordinate 343 of CALCHD010000222.1, forward strand.
AACACCATTTCGTCGGGAATAACAATTGAGAGCACTTTGTTTACCTCCTGGTTTTTCTCTGCAAGCATCTTGTCGAGAATCTCCGCCTGTGGCAGGGTTCTTGGGAATCCGTCAAAGATAAAGCCGGCAACGTTTGGATTGCCTGCTATCTCATTCTTAATCATCTGTACAACAATGGAGTCATCTACAAAGTTTCCATTGTCTATAAGCTGTTTGGCAATTTTGCCAAGTTCAGTTTCTGCTGCAATCTCCTTTCTGAGGAGGTCTCCTGTAGAAACATGGTGGAAGTTGTACTTCTCAACCATAAGTTTGGCCTGGGTTCCCTTTCCTGCACCTGGGGGGCCGAACAGAAGATAGTATTTCATGATTTATATTCAGTTTTTTGTTATTCTGTTTGTGTTGTGTCTACTCCCCGCTTTCGTCCAATACATAAATGTCCTTGTACTGTCTGCCCAGCTGGTTGTAGTCCAATCCGTAACCTACAATGAAATCGTTTGGAATCTGCAGGGCAGCGTAGTGGATAGGAATATTCTTTTTGTATGCATCAGGTTTGTACAGAAGAGTACAGATTTTAATGTCTGCCGCTCCTGCATCTTTGAGGATCTTGTGTATCTCCTCAATTGTATTGCCAGTCTCTACAATGTCCTCCACAACTATGACAGTTCTTCCTTCTACACTTTTGGTAAGGCCTACAATCTGCTTTACCTCTCCGGTTGATTCAGTTCCCTCATATGAGGCAAGCTTTACAAACACAACGTCACTTTTAACCTCAATTTTTCTCATAAGGTCTGCAGTGAACATGAAAGATCCGTTGAGGATGCTCAAGAAAATAGGGACTTCCACATCCTTGAGGTCTGTGTTTATTTTCTCTGCAACTTTTGCTACAGCCTCATCAATCTGTGCTGCGGTCATGCAGATCTTGAATTTTTTGTCGTGAAGAACAACTGTGTTCATAATGCAATATTTTCCAAAAATTACTTCAAACTACAAAAATAATTGTTATTTTTGATTTTCGGTAAAAAATAAGCATATGGAGCCTAAAGTAAGTATTATAATGGGCAGCACTTCAGATATGAAGGTTATGGATCAGGCTGCCAAATTCCTTGAGGAGATGGAAATCCCATTTGAAATCAATGCATTGTCTGCACATCGTGTTCCTGATATGGTTCATGAGTTTGCAATGAATGCGCATAAGAGAGGTGTTAAGGTAATTATTGCCGGAGCAGGAGGTGCAGCCCATCTTCCAGGTGTGATTGCAGCATCAACCCCGCTGCCTGTAATTGGTGTTCCAATCAAGTCTTCCAATTCTATTGATGGTTGGGATTCAATTCTTTCCATTCTTCAGATGCCTTCGGGTATCCCTGTTGCAACCATGGCGTTGGACGGTGCAAAAAATGCAGCTATCCTTGCAGTGCAGATCCTTGCATGTGCAGATGCTGACCTGTTTGCCAAGTTTGAGAAGTTCAAGGCAGACCTTGCAAGCAAGATTGCAAAGGCAAACGAGGAACTTGCTCAGATTAAGGAGTATAAGTTTAAGGTGTGAGTCCGTTGACTTGCATTTTCGGATAATGGAGGCCTGCGGGTCTCCATTTTTTTGTTTTGTCCTGGTTTTGAGGCGTTTTCCTGGAGATTTTTCTTCTGGGGTGGAATACATCCACGTTTGGGCGGCAGAATGTGGAGGAAATGCTTGTGGCGCGCAAGATATCCATGTTTGGGCGGCAGAATGTGGAGGAAATGCTTATGGAGAGCAAAATATCCATGTTTGGGCGGCAGAACGTGGAGGAAATGCTTATGGAGCGCAAGATATCCACGTTTGGGCGGCAGAATGTGGAGGAAATGTT
>CALCHD010000223.1 GCA_937901105.1 uncultured Bacteroidales bacterium
GCAGTTCCAGTGCCTCCCTGCTTCCAACAGATGCACCGCTGGGCACACTTGCACGCCCCCAAGACCCGTCATTAAGAAACACTTCCACCTCTATTGTAGGGTTCCCTCTAGAGTCAATTATCTCCCTTGCTATAATATTTGAAATATCCATATACTCAATAATTTATGTACACGGATACAACACTCGGACAATGGAGAAAGTTCACTACTCTATCATCCAGATAAAGCGGTAGATAAGATCAATTCTTTTAAGCAGCACATCTAGGGAAATGTGGTCCATGTCATCACTCTCCTTGTTGGTGTGCTTTGTAATGCCGGAAGTAAACAGAAGCGCCGGCACCCCAATAGATGTAAAGCTTTGCTGGTCTGAAAGTTTGTAGAAAATATCATAGAAATCCTGGCTGCCGTAATATGAATAGTCAATATCCAGCCCCAAATCAAAGAAACCGTTGGCAAAATCCAGCTGTTCCTGCTGCCACCCTTTCAGCTTGTTAGCTCCAAGCACCAGAAGATACTCCGGATTCTTGCCGGGAGGTGAAAGGACGCTTCCAATCTGGTCTATATTCAGCATACAGGTAATCCTGCCCGGAGGAATCCCAAGCCTGCCTGCAAAATGCTTGCTTCCACACAGAGAAAGATTGTTGCCGTCAAATGCCACAAACACCAGATTATGCCCAAGGTCCCCCTTCTCCCTGTACCTCTGCCCGAACATCCTTGCAAGCTCCAGCAGCGCAGTCACCCCGGAAGCATTATCATCGGCACCCGGGAACAGCCTTCCATTGATTGTCCCAATGTGGTCATAATGGGCTCCAATCACAATGTAAGGTGCATCTTTTCTTCCCGACGGCAAGTATCCCACCACATTATACCCTTTTCTGGTGTCAGCACCACCCTCCGCAGCACCTGTCACCCGCTTGTACTGATCTGTATAGGAGATACTGCCCCCCTGCAGGGATGACTTTCCTCCCGGAAGGGTAAACGGCTGGAAATAGCTCACGCTCCTGAAAGGAATTGCTCCGTAGCTCTCAAGCTTGGCGGCAATGTAGTCCGCCACCTCCTTGGCCTGCGGTGTGCCAGCTCCCCGTCCTGCAATCTTCTCCGATGTAAGGAACTCCAGATGCTCCATGGCATCCTCTTTGGTAAGGAGATATCTGTAGGTATTTGATGTGTGCACCTGGGCATATGAACCTGCAGCCAGCAACAGCAAGGCTGCTGCAAAGGTGAAGAAAAGTTTCAGGCGGACACAATGATTCATCGGGAATAAAATTTTTAACTTTGCAAAAATAGAAATAAAAATGAAACCCAGGGAGAAGAAGAAAAAAAGGGGAAGCAAGTTTCTCAAGTGGCTTCTGCTGTACATTCCGCTATGGTTTGTGGGGCTCACTGTGGGATGGGTTGTGGCGCTCAAGTGGGTGCCTGTGTATTTTACTCCCCTTATGGCTGTGCGTACCATTGAGAACTGGGGCGACTCATCGTTTTCCACATACAAGACCTGGAAGCCGATAGAGAACATCTCTCCAAATCTTGCCAGGGCTGTAGTGGCCTCCGAGGATGCAAGATTCTGCTCCCATAACGGGTTCGACTGGATAGAGATTGACAAGGCCATAAAAGCCCACAATAAAGGGAAGAAGCTCCGCGGAGCCAGCACTATCAGCCAGCAGACAGCCAAGAACGTATTCACCTTTTGCTCCTCTACTTGGGCACGCAAAGGCATAGAGACCTATTATACAATACTTATTGAGTGGCTGTGGCCTAAAGATCGTATCCTTGAGGTATATCTTAATAGCATAGAAATGGGACCCTTCATTTATGGTGCGGAGGCAGTTGCCAAACAACACTTTAATAAATCGGCAGCCCAATTAACTCGCTCAGAAAGCGCACTCATCGCTGCCACACTCCCCAATCCCAAGCGTTATAGTTCCAAAAGACCTTCAAACTACATGCAACGTCGACGGAACGAGATTCTTGGACAAATGAAACGAATGGGTAAATAAAATTATTTTATTTGTCCATCATTACATGATTTTCTTACTCCTTGCAGAAATAGGACATTTCATCGGCACTTATCCTGCTGATATACCCTATATGCCTGTCTACTTCACCCTCGACCCAGCGCACAAAAACGTGGGCAGAAGTGAAAAACAAGTCAGCACTGACAGTAGCATCCTGCAACAGCAGGTAACCCATGATGATGTAGCCTGCCATCTCTACGAGACGGCGTGCAGTGAGGTCTACAAAGGCTTGCGACCCGTAAACCGTGACAGCTGTTACAGCTGCTTCATAACGCTCTACCAGGACATCGAGACGTACCTTCAAGGGCATTATCTCGGGTGATACTTCCCACTGGGCAAACTCCTTCATGACACCGGCATAAAAGCCTGAGGTGGCATAGCGAATAGCTGCAACGACCTGCATCTGGGTGGTACCTTCGTAGATACTGGTAACACGAGCATCACGATAGAGACGTTCGCAAGTATAGTCCTTCATATAGCCTGACC
>CALCHD010000224.1 GCA_937901105.1 uncultured Bacteroidales bacterium
GGCAAGGCCGGCGTATTCTACCTCCACCCCAACGAGGCGGGAGCGAAGAAGTTGGCCAAGTTCTGGGCTGACGCCATCGTCGAGGTTGTCAAGACAGAGCGCAAGAAGTAAACGAAAACACTTTCGGGCAAATGAAGGAACCTGTCGAAGTGGAACCGGCATCCGCTATTGTAGTGTATTGACCATAGGTCAGGACTATTGCGGAGCCTAAATCAAATTAAAAAAATGGCTATTTCACAACGTCAGATTCAGAAACTGCAACAAACCCTATCTCCCCAGCAGATACAGATGATAAAGCTGCTGGAGTTGCCGACCATACAACTCGAGCAACGCGTCAAGCAGGAGATTGAGGAGAACATCGTACTCGAAGAGGACGAGCGTGGCGACGAGGAGCGCGAGGAGACAATATCGGTAGATGATTATATCCGCGAGGCCGACACCCCCAGCTACAAGAGTCGCATAAATAACTTCTCGAAGGACGACAAGCAACGCCCCGTGAATATCACCGAGGGACGCTCCCTGCAAGAGTATTTGACCGAGCAGCTCACATTTCGTAACCTCTCGGAGCAGGAGATGGCCATCGCCGAATTTATGGTCGGCAGCATTGACGAAGATGGTTACCTGCGCCGCGATATGGAGTCCATATCGGACGATATAGCCTTCTCGCTGGGCATAGAGTGCTCAATTGGCGAGCTGGAGCGCCTGCTAAATATCATACATCAGTTGGAGCCTGCGGGCATAGGTGCTCGAAATCTGCAAGAGTGCCTTATCTTACAGATGAATCAGCGACGTATAGACTCGTCGTCGAAGCGTTTGGCCTATAAGATTCTATCGTCACACTTCGAGGAGTTTGTAAAGAAACACTATGAGAAACTTATCTCGCGCCTCGGCGTGAGTGAGGATGAATTCCGCGACGCCATCGACGAGATTAAGCGCCTATCGCCCAAGCCGGGAAACCTATACTCGGACGGAGGCTTGGACGCATCGCCATACATCATTCCCGACTTCCGCATAGATTATCACGACGGGCAGTTTGAGCTCTCGCTCAACTCGTACAATATCCCCGAGCTGAAGATAAATCGCCGTTATATGGATATGATGCGCGATATGGTTACCTCGGACGGTATGGTCGCCGAGAAGAACAAGGAGGCTGTGCAGTTTGTCAAGAGCAAGATAGACTCGGCCAAGTGGTTTATCTCGGCCATCAAGCAGCGCCACGACACGCTTATGCGCACGATGCAGGAGATTCTCAACTTCCAGCAGGAGTATTTCAAGGATGGCGACAAGAGCAAGCTGCGACCAATGATTCTCAAGGATATAGCCGATCGCACAGGCTTGGACGTCTCGACCATCTCGCGCGTGGTGAACAGCAAATACGCGCAGACGCACTTCGGTATTATTCTGCTCAAGTCACTCTTCTCGGAGGCTATGCAGACCGAGAGCGGAGAGATTGTATCGAGCTACGAGATTAAAAACATTCTGCAGAGTTGCATCGACGAGGAGGATAAACGCCACCCGCTGACGGACGAGACGCTGATGAATATCCTCAACGCCAAGGGTTACTGCATAGCACGCCGCACGGTGGCCAAGTATCGCGAGATGCTCGACATTCCCGTGGCGCGCCTGCGGGGTTTTGCCTCCGGCATTCCCTTCCTCCTCGCCGGAGGGGCGCTATCAAGCAATTGTTATGGAAGAGGATGCGAGCAGCTTTGCTGCTCTTTCTTTTTTTATGCATTTTCACTCCCATGGAAGTGAACTTCCGGGAGTTGCAATGCATAAAAAAGGCATCGCTGATGCGATGCCCTCTTCCATTTTATTTTCTTGAGCGGAAAACGGGATTCGAACCCGCGGCCCTCAGCTTGGGAAGCTGATGCTCTACCAACTGAGCTATTTCCGCAAATGCAAGTACAAATATAACAACTTTTGGGGATATTGTGTTCCGGGATGATTGATTTTTCCTAAATTTGCTATGTTATGATACATCATCCGGAGCAGATACACAATCAGACGCAGACACACCATCAGGAGCAGCTTTTTATTATCAGGAAGCTTGATGGAGGTCACCAGGTGGCATCCCAGGCAAGTCCCCATGCAGGCCACCCTGGGCCGCATCACAACACTCCCGCCCACAGCATCCCAACCGCAGGACCTATGCCGCCGCAGCGGTCGGCAATTCATTGTTTCTTTTTCCTTTGCAGCGGTACGGTGCTGGCGGAGATAGGGGGGAAGACTTATCTGATTAAGGAGCGTGAGCTTGTTATGATACCGGCAGGGCAGGGGTTTTCTATAAAGTATTTTGAGAACAGCCAGGGGTACATGGGAGGCTTCCATCCAAAGCTTTTTCCTAATGAGAACCTTTTTGCAAAGTATGATTTCATGAGGGTGTGGGGATCACCTAAAATTGAACTTGACAACCTCTCTTTTTCCCGACAGTATCCTCTGTTTGACCGTATGTATGAGGAGCTTGTTCAGGATAAACCCAATATGGAAATCATCAGAGCCTACATGAGTGCCGTATTGGCTGAGGCGGATGCGGTTTACAGGCAAACCATCAAGGAGGTGGTGGTGCACAACAACAGCATTTGCAGCAAGTTTCTGGATATGCTTTTCTCCGGGGAGGAAGGTGCTCAAATCATGCAGGTTACAGAGTATGCGCGCGGGTTGAACATTACCCCCAACCATCTGAACAAGATAGTGAAGGGGACAACGGGGAAGTCTACATCAACTTGGATTGAGGAGGCTGTTATGCAGAGGGCCAAGGCGCTGCTTGCCACAACTGATCTCCCTTTGAGTGAGATTGCGGCCCGCACAGGCATTATGGACCAGTCTTATTTTGCCAGAAAGTTCAAGAAGCACGAGGGGGTTTCACCGTCAGAGTTCCGGCAGAGGAGATGACGGAAGTTCCGGCCGGCGGTATCTGCCGGTCCAGGGTTGTAAATCTGATGCAATTTGTGATGATTTGCGCTGGGGAGCTCCGTTATGCAGTGAATGATTGATTTGTCCTAAATGAGGATGGCATAATGCCAATTTAACTCCCGCAGAATACATATTTTTGCACATTAAATTTTATGAGAATGAAAATGTGTTCAAAAAAGGTGTTGGCAGCAGTGGTTGCCATGATGTGCATTGGTGCAAGTGCTGAAGCAGGAAATGTCAGCAATATAAACTGTCGGGAAGAAAATACCCCAGAGAAGGATACTGTTACTGCCCTTGCGGAGGTGGCGGTGATTGCCAGGATGAAGCAGAAGAATGATTTGAGGCAGGAGCCCCTTTCGGCTACGGTTATAAAGTTGGGTGATATTGAGAGGAAGCAGGTTGCCTCTTTGGCAGATATGGCCATGCAGACTCCTAACCTGTATATCCCGTCTTACGGTTCCAAGATGACCTCATCAATTTATGTGAGGGGATTAGGCAGCAGGATTGACCATCCTGCAGTGGGATTGTATGTGGATAATGTACCTTTCCTAAACAAGAACGGTTTTGATTCTGATCTTTGGGACATTATGCGCATGGAGGTGCTTCGCGGTCCGCAGAGTACTTTGTACGGGCGCAACACTGTTGGAGGCATTATAAACATCTATACCCTTTCTCCAATGGTTTATCAGGGAGTGAGGCTTCAGGCAGGTTACAGCAGCGGAAACACTTACAATTTCAAAGGCTCTGTGTATGCCAAACCTGGTGAGAAGTTTGCCTTCAGCATTGGCGCAAACTACAGGAAATCAGACGGATTCTATACTAATGCCACAACCGGAGAGAATGTTGATTGGGAGGAGGGAAGCTCTGTAAGGGCCCGCCTGGTTTATACTCCAACCAGCCGCCTTACCATAGACAACTCCTTTATGGCCGGAAAAATTGACCAGGGCGGTTATGCCTATGGCCTGTACAATCCGGCAACGGGAGCAACTGCTGAGGTAAACTACAATGATCCTAGCGGCTATGAGCGTACCACAATTTCAAACGGACTTTCCGTAAGTTACAATACTGGGAAGCATATCTTCTCAAGCGTTACCTCTTGGCAGATGCTGGATGACTGCATGACTTTGGACCAGGATTTTACCCCTGCAAGCATGTTTACCTTGCAGCAGGCGCAGAAGGAGAATACTTTTACCCAGGACTTTACTGTAAAGAGGACAGAGGATGGCAGGAAATGGCAATGGTTGAGCGGCCTGACCCTTTTCTACAAGGATATGGAGATGGATGCTCCGGTAAACTTCAAGCAGGACGGTATCAACGGCCTTATCCTGGGAAGCATCAACGGAATGTTCCAGGGGATGCCGGCGCCAATGAATACTGCCAAACTGCAGTTTGCGCAGCCGGAGTTCCTCCTTTCAAGCAAATTTGACCTCCCTGTATACGGTGCAGCGCTGTACCACCAGTCGCAACTGAATATGGGCAAGTTCACCCTTACTGCGGGCTTGAGGCTGGATTATGAGAAGGCCAAAATTGACTATATTTCAAACAGTGCAGTAGACTATATCTACAGCATGAAGATCCAGATGGGCCCTATGCTGCGTGAGATTAAAGTGGAGAGCGGCGTGAACACCACCTTGGCAGACAAACTTGAGCAGGATCACCTTGAGCTGCTTCCAAAATTTGCCTTGCAGTACTCACTTGAGGAAAAAGGTAACCTTTATGCTTCAGTTTCAAGGGGTTTCAAGGCTGGCGGCTACAATACCCAGATTTTTTCCGATATCCTTCAGAACCAGGTGAAATCAGACCTAATGGCAGATCTTATGAGCAAGGCCGGCGGTGCACTTGGATCAATGGGTGGAGCAATGGGCGGCGGCTCCCAGGCCCCATCGTATACCGTAGATGAGATCATCACCTACAAGCCGGAGTACAGCTGGAACTATGAGGCGGGGGCACATCTCTCATTGGGCAAAGTTACCGCAGATGCATCAATGTTCTATATAGACTGCACAGACCAGCAGCTTACTGTTTTTCCCGACGGCAAAACAACAGGCCGCATGATGACCAATGCCGGCAAGACCAGAAGCATGGGAGTGGAGCTGGCACTTAATGCACAGGTTACCCCTGCATTGAACATTGGCGCAAGCTACGGACACACAGATGCCGAGTTTGTGAGATACAATGACGGCATAAATGACTATAAAGGCAATTATGTTCCATATGTGCCGCAGAATACCCTTGCTGCAAATGCCTCATACACATTCTACAATGTAGGGAGAATTGCAGACAAGGTACAGATGAGGGTGGGTTACAACGGTATTGGCAAAGTGTACTGGAACGAGGCCAATGATATGAGCCAGAGTTTCTATTCGCTGCTCAGCGCATCGGTATATGCCCAGAAGGGTCCGGTAGCTGTTGAGTTGTGGAGCAAGAACCTCACAGACACAGACTATAACGCATTCTATTTTGTTTCGGTGGGCAATGCATTTTTCTCAAAAGGAAGACCCGCAGAATTTGGAATTACACTATCTTTGCAACTATAAAAGATTAACCGGTTAAAACTTAAAACTATGAATAAAAAACTCAAATGGGGGCTCACCGCAGTTGTTCTTGCAGGTGCAGCCGCCTTGGGTGCATACTCAATGCTGCCGCAGGAGAATGAGGAGCTTGCTGCGGCTGACAAAGTATCAAAAGCACAGCCCAAGAAGAACATCCTTAATGTAAATGCAATCATTGCAAAGCCACAGACCCTTTCAGACAATATCTTCATTAACGGCAGTCTTCTTCCCGACGAGGAAGTAGACCTTACCTTTGAGACCTCCGGCAAGATTGTGGAGATAAACTTCAAGGAGGGATCTTTTGTGAAGAAGGGGGACCTTCTTGCCAAGGTGAATGACAGGCACCTTCAGGCACAGCTGCAGCGCCTTACTGCGCAGCTCAAGCTTGCCGAGGACAGGGTTTACCGCCAGAGCACCCTTTTGGAGAGGGATGCTGTGAGCCAGGAGGCATTTGAGCAGGTAAAAACAGATCTTGCAACATTGAAGGCAGACATTGAGGTTGTGAAGGCAAACATTGCCCTTACAGAGCTTAAGGCTCCGTTTGATGGAGTTATTGGCTTGAGGGGTGTGAGTGTGGGTTCATACGCAACCCCTTCTACTTTTGTGGCAAAACTTGCCAAACTTTCCCCTATAAAGGTTGAGTTTGCAGTTCCGGAGCACTATGCAGATGATGTTCAGGTGGGATATAACGTGGAGTTCTCACTTCCAGGCAAACTTGAGCCGTTCAAGGCGAAAGTGTATGCAAAGGAGTCAAAGATTGATCCTGTAACCCATACACTAACAGTAAGGGCGTTGTACGATAACCGCAAAGGAGAGACCCTTGCAGGAAGATATGCTTCTGTAAACCTTGAGAAGCAGAGGATTGAGAATGCCATTACAGTTCCTTCGGAGGCCATTGTTCCGGAGATGGGTGTAGACAAACTTTACCTTTACAGAAGCGGAAAGGCACAGCCTGTAACTGTAACCACAGGAATCAGAACCGATGGTGCCGTTCAGATTGTAAGCGGTATCAGCCAGGGCGATACAATCATTGTGTCAGGTACACTCCAGCTCCGTATGGGATTGCCTGTAAAACTCGATAACGTAGACTAACCTGCCCTATGAACATATCAGAATTAAGTATCCGCCGCCCCGTTCTGGCTACGGTTATGACCGTGATAATTCTCCTTTTTGGAATTATCGGCTATAACTCTTTGGGCGTTAGGGAGTACCCTTCGGTAGACAACCCCATAATATCGGTACAGTGCTCGTATGCAGGTGCCAATGCAGATGTAATTGAGAACCAGATTACCGAGCCTCTTGAGCAGAATATCAACGGTATTCCGGGTATCCGTTCCCTTTCCAGCGTGAGCCAGCAGGGATCTTCCCGCATTACAGTTGAGTTTGAACTTTCAGTAGACCTTGAAACTGCAGCCAATGACGTGCGAGACAAGGTTTCCCGTGCACAGCGTTTCCTTCCAAGGGACTGTGACCCTCCAACAGTGTCAAAGGCCGATGCAGATGCACGTCCTATCATTATGGTGGCTCTCCGCAGTGACAAGCGTTCACTCCTTGAGTTGAGTGAGATAGCAGACCTTACCGTTAAGGAGCAGCTTCAGACTATTCCTGATGTGAGTGGTGTGAGCATCTGGGGTGAGAAGAAATACTCTATGCGCCTGTGGCTTGATCCTATAAAGATGTCGGGATACGGAATTACCCCAATTGACATCAAGAATGCTGTAGACAGGGAGAACGTGGAGTTGCCGTCGGGAAGCATAGAGGGAAATACTACAGAGTTGACTATCCGTACTTTGGGCCTTATGCACACTGCACAGGAGTTCAACAATATCATCATTAAGGAGGTTGACGGCAAGATTGTCCGCTTCAGCGATGTGGGACGTGCCGAACTTGGCCCTGCAGACATAAAGAGCTACATGAAGATGAACGGCATACCTATGGTGGGCGTTGTAGTTACCCCTCAGCCGGGTGCCAACCATATTGAGATTGCAGATGCCGTTTATGAGAGGATGGAGAGGATGCAGAAGGATCTTCCCGATGATGTAAAATATTCATACGGATTTGACAATACCAGGTTCATCCGTGCGTCAATCAACGAGGTGAAGGAGACTGTGTACGTTGCGTTTATTCTTGTGATTATCATCATCTTCCTCTTCTTGAGAGACTGGCGTGTTACACTGGTGCCTTGTATTGTGATTCCGGTTTCACTGATTGGTGCCTTCTTCATTATGTACCTTGCGGGCTTCTCAATAAACGTCCTTTCCATGCTGGCGGTGGTGCTGGCGGTAGGTCTGGTGGTGGATGACGCCATTGTAATGACCGAGAACATCTACGTGAGGATTGAGAGGGGCATGAATCCAAAAGAGGCCGGCATTGAGGGTGCCAAGGAGATTTTCTTTGCCGTCATCTCTACTACTATCACCTTGCTGGCCGTGTTCTTCCCCATCGTCTTTATGGATGGTATGACGGGCCGCCTGTTCCGT
>CALCHD010000225.1 GCA_937901105.1 uncultured Bacteroidales bacterium
CTGATGTGCGCCGCCGTAATGGCAATAATGTTTTGGGTCATGCCATTTATGCACAATATGGGACAGGATCCAAAAATTCTCGGGTACGCATCGGAATATTACAAAATTATGGTCTGGTCTCTGGCACCGTTTGTAATATTTTACGTTATAAGGGCACTCACAGAGGGGGTTGGAAACACCAAGTACACAATGTACATCACTGTATTCTGCAATATCCTCAATATATTCCTTAACTGGGTTCTGATTTTCGGGCATTTCGGAGTGGAGGCAATGGGGGTTGCAGGAGCAGCATGGGCAACATTCATCAGCAGATGTGCAATGCTGGGGATTGGAATTGTCATATTGCTGTCGGGAAAACTCTACAAAAGATATTTGGGTGACATTAAATTCAGTTCCCTGAATTTAAGCCAGTTTAAGGATGTCATGAAAACATCCTTCCCAATGTCATTCCAGGGATTGGTTGAAGTTACCACGTTCAGCATTGCCGGCATTATGGCAGGATGGTTTGGAGAGGTGGCTATGGCTGCACACCAGGCTTCGCAGACAATAATAACATTTTCATTTATGGTTGCCCAAGGCGTGGGAGTTGCTGCAACAATCAGAGTTTCACACCAATACGGCGAGAGGCGGTTTGCAGATGCAAGAAAGGCCGGTTTTGCAGCATCTCACATAAGCATAGCCCTTATGGCCCTTGCCGGAATTACCTTTATACTGTTCAATGATGTTATTCCATACATCTTTACCAAAGACCGCCTTGTAGCGGAAATTGCTTCAAAACTGCTTTATGTAGCAGCTGCTTTCCAGCTATTTGATGCAGTACAGCTCTCTGCCCTTGCCTCATTGAGAGCACTTGCAGATGTAAAATGGCCACTGATAACATCACTGTTCACATACTACATAATAGGGCTTCCGTTTGCATACTTTGCCGGAACAACATTCGGCCTTGGCCCCGTAGGAGTCTGGCTTGGCCTGCTTGCCGGACTGATGCTTGCAGCAGTGCTGTTCCTGTACAGGTTCAACAAAATTACCAAAGGATTTACAACCAATTATTAACTTTTTAGACCGGTTCTAAACCTCAGAATAACCCAAAGTGCCCATTAGGACGTCGTCCCAATGGGCAAATTGAGAAAAGATATGCTTACAGAGAAAGACATAGAGTTCATAAAAGCAAATGAAGGGGCAGATGTTACCCGTCTGCTGCTTGGGAAGGCTCCTGCAGGGGTGAATCTCCCACTTTGCGCCAAGTGCATTCAGGCCAGGGCAAAGATGAAGATAAAGACTCCTCTATGGTGGGAGAACTTGTCGCTCGCATATCCTTTTTCTGTATCCGTAGAGCAGGGAAGCTCCCAGGCAACCGCACTGCTCAAGCAGAGAATCATCAAGGAGCTTTTCAACAATCTTCCCCAAATTGACACTCACTGCAACAATACTCCCGACAGTAATACATCCTGCGGCATCATAACTGCCGACCTTACAGGAGGAATGGGAATAGACTCATACTTCATTTCACAGATAGCCTCAAAACATTATTACTTTGAGCGCACTGCAGAACTTTGCGAGGCAACAGAATACAATTTCACACAGCTTGGAGCAACAAACATTATTGTGAGCAACCGGGATGTTACTGCAGACGGATGTGCAGTACTGAAAGAACTTGCCCATAAGGAGATTTCCCTTGTATACATAGATCCTGCACGACGTACCGCCACAGGCGACAAAGCTATCTTGCTGCAAGACTATGAGCCCAATGTAATAGACCTGCAGGAATACCTCTTTGCAATCAGCCGCTTTGTACTGATTAAGGTCTCCCCTATGGCCGACATAAAGCTGAACCTGAAGCATCTGCCAAAAACCAGTGCTGTATATATTGTAACCGTTGACAACGAGTGCAAGGAACTGCTGTTCCTGCTCGACCGCGAGCACTCCGGCGCCGAGCCTTTAATTAATGTTGTACAAAAGGACAACGTAACAATAAAAATAAGCGAGGAAGAATCCGCAACTGCCACATATACAAGCACTCTTGGCAAATACCTGTATGAACCCGGCAAAGGAATGCTCAAGGCCGGCGCTTACAAACTGATTTCAGAGAGATACGGCTGCCAGAAGCTCGCCGTAAGCACTCATCTGTATACTTCAGACACAGAAACAGCAGATTTCCCAGGCAAAACATTCTGCATAGAAGAAGTAATTCCATTCAACAAGAAAACCCTCAAGGAGGTTGCCAAAAGGTTCCCTAAAGCAGACCTTACTGCAAGGAACTTCCCATTGGACACCAATGCTCTGAAAAAACTGTCGGGAATAAAGGACGGCGGCTCAATCCACATCTTTGCAGTAACTCTCCACAATGGTGAGAAGGTCCTGATCATCACTTCAGTGAAATAATTTCACTATAACAAGATCTTATATATGATGTAAAAAAGGATGAGATATTCACATAGGGGGACCTCATTCGACGGTTGCGAGCTATTTCTTAGTGAAACGAAGAAATGGCGAAGCAGAGGAGACTGCGTCGTCCCCCTATTGGATATCTCATCCTTATATAATACATAAAAAAGACCGGTCGTAATAAACCGGTCTTTATGCAATAATCAACTCTCCATTATCTCACAAGAATTGCAGGCACATCCTTCTCCAACAGATGGCGGTACCAGAAGATGTAGTCACCTGTTGTTGAGTGAACAGATTTCTTGCCTCTGTAGCCGTGGAACTCACCAGGATAAATCATAAGGTCAAACTGCTTGCCGGCATCCTGCATAGCACCAATAAGCTGCATAGTATTCTGCATATGCACATTATCATCAGATGTACCGTGAGTAATCTTCACATAATTGGTTGAGTCACCTTTATAACGGTCTACCTTCAACATCATCCTTGTATTGGCATAACCGTCCGGATTGTCCTGAGGACGGTCCATATAGCGCTCTGTGTAATGTGTATCATATAGCCCCCAGTCATAAACGCCGCCGCCTGCAATACCGTATTTGAAATAGTCGTTGCCGGCAGTACAAGCAAGCATTGTCATAGATCCGCCGTAAGAGAAACCTGTGATACCAACTTTCTCCCTGTTTACAAACGGAAGCTTGTGAAGCTCCTTCATCCACTCAATATAGTCTACAAGCTCAATGTTAAGCAAGTTTCTGTGAAGGAAGTTCAATCCCTCTTTACCGCAGTGGCCGCTGGCTCTATGGTCAATGGCAATCTGGATCACACCCTCATTTGCCCACCACTGGGTCTTCTCTGAAATCCCCTTCCATGTATCCATAACTGTTCCTGCATTAGGGCCGCCGTACATACTAACAAGTACCGGATATTTCTTTGTTGAATCAAGATCTAGAGGCCAGATAACCTGTGCAGGAAGCACATATCCGTCAACTGTGATGGAAAGCATCTGTGGGATGGCAAGCTTGTACTCATCAAATTTCTCACCCTTCTGGTCTGCAAGTATTTTTACTCCCGACGATTTCTCAAACTCCACCTTTGCTGGAACCTTTGCTGCAGCAGCTTTTTCCGCCTTCTTCACATCTACAACAGCAAGGCGGGTTGGGGTGCTTGAATTTGAGTAAAGTGCAGTATAGTATTTATTGTCGGGAGAAAGAGATACATTCACAAAATTGTACTCTCCAAATGACAATCTGGTAATTTTCCTGGTCTTAAGGTCCACCTTGTAGAAATCATTTCTGGTTGAAACCTCTCTGCGGGCAGTGAAATAGATTGCACCGCCTTTCATGTCAACTTTAATGAATCTGATACCCCAGTTCTTGCCTTCGGTAATCTTCTCCAGGCGCTTGCCGTCAAATGACTGGAAATAGATCTGCTCCCACATGTCAAAGTCCCTTACCATAAAGAAACCGTCCTCTACAAACTGCATGTCCTCCATCCAGTCAATCCAAGTTTTCTGTTCCTCATTGTAGATGAAGTCTTTGGAACCGTCAACAGGATTAACTGTGTATAGTACAAGATTGTTCTGCTCACGAGGCATCCATGGAATGATGAAGCGGCTGCCGTCTGCGTTCCAGAAAGGAATTCCAAAGTACTGGTCTGCAGTGTGGTCAAAATCTGCCCATACAGTTGCACCGTTCTCTACATCTACAAAGGCAATCTTTACTTCAGGGTTTCTGTCACCTGCTTTAGGATAGCGGGTTTCAGTAATGAAGCCGTGCTTGCCCTTTGAGTTATAAATAGGAAACATAGGAATCTGGCTGTCATCAAATTTATAGTAGGCAATCTTCTTGCCGCAAGGGCTCCACCAGAAGGCCTTATATTTAGAAGGACGTCCAAGAATCTCCTCATAGTATACCCAAGAAGCATAACCGTTCATGATCACGTTTGTACCGTCTGTGGTAAGTTTCTTCACCTCGCCATCTGCAGAGTCCCAAACGCAAAGGTTATTTGAAGCATCAGTAAAGGCCACTTTGTCGCCTGAAGGTGAAAGTGTAGGGTTCTTAACCTCTTTAGCAATAGGAAGCGCCATGAATTTCTTCAGAGCCTCAGGGGTTGGAGCAATCTCTTTTAGTGTATTCTCAACTGCTTTCTTCTCGCCGGTTTTAACATTGTACTCAAACATCTTGAATCCCTTACCCTCTCTCTCTGCAAGCTTTAAAGTCTCCTTGTCTTTCCAGCCTGTTACCATTGGCATAGGGTTCACAACTCCGTCGGGAAGCTTACCTGTAATTTCTTCTGGTGTAAGGGCTTTCTTCCCTCCCTCCTGTGCATATGCTGATGCCCCTGCAATAAAGCATAGAAGCACCGCCGCAAACAAAAATCTGATTGTTCTCATATAGTTTTTCATTTATAGATTATTCAAAATACTTGTCCTTGAAATTTACCAGATATACCTTTTCCACTCCACGTGTAATGGCCGTATAGAGCCATTTAAGGTCGTCCATAGATATATCATCTTTCCAGAGGCTGTTGTCTACAAATACACATTTCCACTGTCCGCCCTGCGACTTGTGCCCTGTAATAGCAGTTGCATACTTTATCTGCAGAGCATTGTAGTACTTGTCCTCCCTAACTTTCTCCATCCTCTTCTTGCGCACTGTTACCTCTTCATAATCTGCATACACACCTTCAAAAAGCATCTTCTGCTGTTCCTTGTCCAAAGACGGTGAAACAGAATCAAGTGTGTCCAATATAATCTTTGCATCTATCTCCACATCATCATAGTCCGGGAAACGTAGCGTAGCCTGTGCAAAATGAAGTCCATAACGTTCTTCATATCCGCCAATCCTTACCAGTTCTGCAACATCTCCGTTTGCAATGAAATCAAGCTCTTCTATCTTTTCCAGAAACTGGTAGCAGTTCTTTACAATCATCAGCTTGTCACCCCTGGTAAGCTGCTCCTCCATAAAAAGGACAGTCTGCCTGATCCCCATATTATACTTGTTCGCCCTCAAATTTGAGCGGCACAGCACCACCACCTCATCCAATCCATATTTGGAGATGGCCCCGTCAAGCTCCTCTATAAGCTCTCCTCCCGATATTTTCTTGAAATCATCAAACCCCTCACACATGAATACCGGAGCATCGGTATCTCCCCTTTCAATCTGCTCCCTTAACCTTGTTGCATTAAACAATATGCCGCTCTCCCCTGCCTGTCTCACAACTTCCCGCAAAGTGACCGCCTTCAATGGAGCAAATTGCGAAATATAGTCAAAATCCAAAGCCGGACTCTCATCCATACCAATTGGAGGGAGCTGCGCAGAATCTCCCATAAGTATCAGCCTGTTTCCAGGATTCTGCCTTATATAGGAAATCAGGTCCTCCAGCAGATCTCCTGAACCAAAGATTGTACTCTCCATTCCAGTGCCAATTGTAATAAGAGAGGCCTCATCAACAATATAGACTGTATCCCTGCTCTTGTTGAAATCAAGGCAAAACTTGGCATCCTTATCAGCAAGTGACTTGTAATAAAAATAGAACTCTGCCAGCTTGCCTCTATATTCAGGTTTCCACGGCTTTTGTGAACCGTTATAATGTATAATCGAAGTATTTTCCCTGACCCACTCAAGGTCAGTTTTCTTTTCTCTTTTGAACACTTTCTCATCAAGATTAAAAATTCTCGTATCAAAATATGTAGTTTTTCCGCCGAACATACCATTGATAACATCCTGGTCAGAAAGCCAGAGTTTTTTCAGATTCTTTTCTATGTAATCAAAAATTACTTTTCTTCTTCTGCAACCTT
>CALCHD010000226.1 GCA_937901105.1 uncultured Bacteroidales bacterium
ACCCCTATTGCAAGAATGAAAATCTTGAGTCCTAACCGTTAGACGAACCGACCTTCGCACTTTGGGACTGCAAATGTATAAAATATTTTTATACCTGCAAAATTATTTTCCAAAGTCCTCTTTCCAATCAAAAGAATACAGGATTGATTCAACCTGTCTTATGTAGTCTCTCTTGTCATATCTTGGCGCGTATACAAAGCCTTCAACAACAATGATTTCTCCCGGATTGTTCTTGTCATGGAAGGCGTGGATTACAAACGGGCCGCCCATAAAGTCATTCTTCACTTCCCACAATCCTCTCATTTCTACAAAGTTGCGCCCCTGGTACTTCATTACGGACAATCCTGGGGTAACCTCGCTGCTTATTGTCATGTAGCTGTTGTCAACCATTCCTGGCACATTTTCCTGCATCATGCTGCTGGTTGCCTCCATCAGGCTCTCAAGCTGCACAGAACTTTCATCCTTGTACGGAATCCTATAGATAAAAATTCCAAGGTTTGTGTATGTTGTCTCGTATGAAATCCATACAAAGTTATCTGTCTGTTTCTTTAGGGAGTATCCTTTAGGGAAGTATGGAGAACCGCCAAATCTCTCCGCTACAAATTGCCTCAAGGCAATATCCTCGTATTTCTTGGAGTTTCTCAAGATCCTGTTCCTTTCTGCCTGGTTGATGATGTTGAACATCTGCTCGGCATTCTCTGCAATCACTTTAGCAGCCTCCTCCTTGGTAGGGGCTGTAAGCATGATTACGGTTTGTGGAGCAGCCCATACATCCTCTACAGCTGTAAACTTGCTCTCCAGGTTCTCGTCAACCTTAAGGATGATGATGTTCCTGTGGTACTCAAACAGTGAGGTGAAGCTCTTGTGAGGGATGTTTATAAGTGTGTATGAAGGCTCCGACTGCGGCAGGTAAGGATACTGTGCCGCAAGTATTGAGCGGAGCTCGTTGCCGGGCTCGCTTTCCCATTCAGCCTTGTTGGCTACAATTATAATCTCGCCGGCCTTGCCGCCCACATTCTGTTTTACAAGTGTTCCGTCGTCTTTACAGCTCATTGCAAGGAATGCAGCAACTGCAAGGATCATGAATTTTAAAGCTCTCATATATTATTGCCTGTTAGTTGAACAATCTGAAAATGTCGTTTCCAAAAGCAAGTACCATAAGGCCCAAAAGAAGCACCATGCCAACCATCTGGGCGTACTCAAGGAACTTGTCGCTAGGTTTCCTTCCTGTAATCATCTCAAACAGTGTAAACACAAGATGACCTCCGTCAAGTGCCGGAATAGGGAGTATGTTGAGTACTGCCAGCATCACAGAGAGGAATGCTGTAATATTCCAAAAACTGTGCCAGTCCCAAGATGAAGGGAATATCTTGCCTATGCTTATGAAGCTTCCTACAGATTTGTAAGCCTCTGTCTTTGGAGAGAATATGAGCTTGAGCTCCTTAAAGTAGTTGCCTACTGTAGTGATGGCCTTGTTTATGCCGGCAGGTACAGCGGCAAGGAGTGAGTACTCTTTCTGTGTAATTGTATAGAAGCTGCTCAAGTCTGCATTTACTGTAACCTGAATTCTTCCAAGGGTGTCGGTGGCAAGAGGTATAAGGACAATCTCTTCTCCCCTTGCAACAGTTGCTACAATGGAGTCGCCTTTCATTGTGGCAAGCTTCTCCTGTACCTCAAAGAACATGTCGCAGTCCTCGCCGTTTATTGCAAGCACCCTGTCTTTTGGAGCAAGACCGCTTGAGGCATTGATTGAACTGTCGGGAATCTCATTCACCTCAAACGGGAAGCCGAAGCTGAACATTCCGGGGGTGTTGAGTATTGTGGCAATGTATACAGGGTCAATTGATACGGTAACGGTGTCGCCGTCTCTCAATACTTTTGCCTCTTTTGCCTGGGTGCGGATAAGGTCAACCTGAAGTTCGTTGAACTTCTCTGTTACTGTACCGTCAAATGAGATGATGCGGTCTCCGTTGCGGAATCCTATCTCTCTGGCCAGCTCGCTGGCATATATTCCGGTGGTTACGTCCGAGGTCTTTATGTACTGCTCGCCCCATGCATACATTACACCGGTATATATTACAATGGCAAGGATAAAGTTGAACAGCACTCCGCCAAAGATTACAAAGAACCTCTGCCATGCCGGCTTGCTCCTGTACTCCCAAGGCTGCGGCTCCTGTGCCATGGCCTCCTTGTCCATCGACTCGTCAATCATTCCGGAGATCTTGCAGTATCCTCCAAGGGGAAGCCAGCCGATTCCGTACTCGGTGTCGCTGTTTTTTGGCTTGTATTTGAATATGCTGAACCATGGGTCAAAGAAAAGGTAGAACTTTTCAACCCTTATCTTGAATATCCTTGCAAAGATGAAGTGTCCGAATTCATGCACAAGGACAAGTATGCTGAGTGCAAGCACCAGCTGAAGAATTTTTATAAGAACTTCCATTTTTTAATCTGAATCTCCGTTAAATTAAATTCAAGGCTATCTCTTTTGCCTGGTTGTGTGACTCATAGATGTCATCAATGTCCGGCAGGGGCACAAAGGTAGCTTTTTCCATTGTCTTTTCAATAATCTGCGGGATGCGGTGGAAAAGAATCTTGTCCTTAAGGAACGCGTCCACTGCAATTTCATTTGCCCCGTTCATGATGCAGGCCATGTTTCCCTTCATCCTGTGGGCTGCGTATGCAAGCTCTATTGCCGGGAAGCGGTTACTGTCGGGAGCATAGAAATCCAGGTGGGCCAGTTCCGGGAAGCTGATTCTTCTGGTATCGAGTGAAACCCTTTGGGGGTATGACAATGCATACTGGATAGGAACCCTCATGTCGGGTGCCCCAAGCTGTGCCTTCAGGCAGCCGTCTGTAAACTGTACCATTGAATGCACGATTGACTGCGGATGAACTACAATCTCAATGTCATCCGGACTTACGTTGAACAGCCATGAGGCCTCAATCATCTCAAGACCCTTGTTCATCATGCTGGCAGAGTCTATGGTAACCTTGGCACCCATGTCCCAGTTAGGGTGGTTGAGGGCCTGAACCCTTGTTGCCTTTGCTATGTCCTCAATGCTCCAGGTGCGGAAAGGGCCGCCGGAAGCGGTAAGGATAAGCTTCTCAATTTGGGTGTATTCTCCCTGCAGGCACTGGAAAATTGCAGAGTGCTCTGAATCTACCGGTATGATAGGGGTGTTGTATTCCCGTGCCAGGCGTGTTACAATGCTTCCTGCGGCTACAAGGGTCTCCTTGTTTGCAAGTGCAATGGCCTTGCCTCCCCTTATGGCGTTAAGTGTAGGCTCAAGTCCGCTGAATCCAACCATAGAGGCCAGTACCATGTCTATAGTGCTGCTCTGTACCAGATCGTTCACGGATTTCATCCCTGCAAACACCTTTGTATCTGTTGATGCAAGGGCATCGTTCACCTTTGCGTAATGCTCTTCATTGCAGATTACAACATGGTTGGGCCTGAACTTGAGGGCCTGCTCAATAAGGAGGTCCGCATTGTTGTTTGCTGTAAGAAGCTCTACTTCAAAAAGGTCTGTATGCTGTGAAATTACATCCAGGGCTTGTGTTCCTATGGATCCTGTAGATCCCAAAATGGCAATTCGTCTCTTTTCCATTGTCATTTTACGTTAAAATTTGATGTATTGTGCCGGATCTATTGCCTCTCCCTTATGCCATAGCTCAAAGTGAAGATGAGGGGCTGTGCTCAACAGTCCGGTGCTGCCCACAAGGGCAATAGGGGTTCCTGCCTTCACCTTGTCCCTAGTTTTCATCAGGAGCTTTGAGTTGTGCTTGTATACAGACACCAGGTTGTTGTCGTGCTGGAGCTGTATTACATAGCCGGCGTTGTCATCCCATCCGGCATAGATTACCGTGCCGTCAAGAATTGCAGAAACTGTAGAGTTCTCTGGGGCGGCGATATCCATATATGGGTGGTCTATACCCAAGTTGTATTCTTCTGTAACCACACCTTTCAGAGGAGGGAAGAAATGAAGTCCCTCAATCTGTTCAATCTTGTGTGATCTGGCAGAGAGGTTGAACTGCTCCTCCTTGAGCACTGTTGCCCTGAGCAGCGAGTCATCCTTTGCATATGCCTCATCATACTCCTCCAATGCCACATTGCTTCCCGACAGATTAAGAAGGCTGTCCAGGGCAAGAGGCTCCTCTCCTGTGGTTATCCTCTGTATGTTGGCCAGCTGCAGCCTCCAGATATTTATCTCATTCTGCAGCGAGTCAATCTTTATGGCATTCTGGATAAGGTCCTGCCTGCTCTGGGCAGAAGGGTATCCGGGGATAAGCTCCCTCAAGGAGGTGAATGATATAAGCAGCGTAACCGATGCTATAAGGAGCATTACGGCAACAACCAGAGTGACTACGGAGAGGACTCCATATGCCCTGAATGCAAAAATCTCCTCGTGTGTTGTATCATTGAAGATGGAGAATCTGTATTTTTTTTTAGCCATATTTCCCTATAATAATTTAACTTTGCAGTATGGATAGAATTATTGGAATTGACTATGGCAGAAAAAGGGTGGGTGTTGCTGTAAGCGACCCTCTTGGCATTTTTGCCTCTGCGCTTGATACAATTCCTTCTGCAAAGATAATTGAATATCTCAAAAATTATACCCAAAACAACAATGTGGTGCGATTTGTGGTAGGCTACCCCATGAACCTCAACGGCAAGCCCTCTGAATGTGCCCAATATGTGGATGCGTTCCTCAAGAACCTGAAGAAGCAGTTTCCGCAGATACCTGTTGTTCTGGAAGATGAGAGGTTTACATCACAGTTGGCAATGAAGGCCATGATTGCAGGGGGGATGAAGAAACAGGACCGCCGCGAGAAGGAGAATGTAGACAAGATAAGCGCTGCAATAATTCTGCAGTCATATATGGATAACCCGCACGATTAAAGATTGAAATTATGATATTACCTATTCATGTTTATGGCTCTGATGTATTGAGGGCCAATTCACAGGAGATTGATTTTGCAACCTATGAGGGGTTGCAGGAGCTTATTGCAAACATGCAGGAGACTATGGAGAGGGCAGACGGTGTAGGTATTGCCGCTCCACAGGTTGGTCTTGCAATCAGGCTGCTTATTGTAGACGGCGCTCCATTTGGAGAGGATGATCCTGATTTGGCAGCTTTCCGCAGGGTAATGATCAACCCTGTACTTCTTGAGGAGAGTGAGGAGACTGCAGACTATTCTGAAGGCTGCTTGAGTGTTCCAGATATTCATGCAGACATCACCCGTCCAGCAAAGATAAAAGTGAAATACCTCAATGAGAAGGGAGAGGAGACTGTTGAGGAGTTTGACGGCTTCAAATGCCGTATGGTACAGCATGAGATGGACCACCTGGACGGCAAGATGTTCGTAGACCGTGCTACCCCAATCCGCAAGAAGATGATAT
>CALCHD010000227.1 GCA_937901105.1 uncultured Bacteroidales bacterium
CACCCTCATTGTAGTGTCCCACGACCATGACTTCCTCGACGGCCTGGTGAGCAAGGTATACGAGTTCTCAAACAAGCGTGTAATTGAGCACCTCGGCGGCGTCTACGATTTCCTTGAGAAAAAGAAAATGGAGAACCTCCGCGAGATTGAGAGAAAGAATTAAAAAAAAAATCCTACTTTCGCACAGTTAAAATTTCAAATTATGGACAAGGTATCGGAAAACCCTTTCAAAAACCGGACAGATGGCAAATTGTCGCCATATGTTATCGTTACTGTACTTTTCATTCTGTGCTACATCGTATCAAACCTTATGGCAGTTAAGGTCATAGGATTTTTCAATCTGTTTTATTTTGATGCAGGCACAATCACCTTCCCACTCGCATATATGTTGGGAGATGTCCTCACTGAGATGTGGGGATACAAAATAGCCAAGAAAACGATCTTCCTGGCATTCTTCTGCAATGTATTTGTTGTTCTTTGCACACAGATTGGCGTATGGCTCCCTTCGCCGGATTATCTGGATACTACAGCACAGGCTTATAATACCGTATTCAACTATGTGCCAAGAATTGTACTGGGGTCGCTCACAGGATTCCTCCTTGGAGAGATATCAAATGCCTGGCTTATGGACAAAATCAAAAGCAAGACCAAAGGGAAACGCCTCTGGGTGCGTACAATTGGAAGTTCAATTGTGGGTTATGTTTTTGACACTGTGCCGTTTGTACTTATTGCATTCCTGGGTGTAGTTACCACAAGAGACATCATTCTAATGATTGTTTCGCAATACATCATGAAACTTGCAATTGAGGCCATCTTTGGAACTCCTCTGGCTTATGCCACAATATTGTACATGAAGAAGAAAAGGTTCTAGCATGCAGAGATATTCGGTTATAACAGAGAAGAATCCCCGCGAGATTGTACTGCTAAGGGGACAGGGCTGCCGTTACCGCAGGTGTGCCTTTTGCGATTATCATCTGGATGCATCGTGCGATGAGCAGGCCAACCTTAAAATAAATGCTGAAGCTTTAAGCCAGGTTACAGGCAAATACGGAATATTGGAGGTTGTCAATTCAGGCTCTTTCTGTGAACTGGATTCCAGCACTATGAAGGCTATTATTGCCACTTGCAAAACCAAGAAAATTTCTACCGTACACTTTGAGTGCCACTGGCTATACCGCAAGTTCATCCCTGCCCTGAGGGAGGCATTTGCCCAGGTGGGTACACAGGTGAAGATGAAGATTGGGGTGGAAACATTCGATGCAACCTATCGGGAAGAAACAATGAAGAAGGGGATAAAAGAGAGTGATCCTGCAAAGATTGCTGAAGGGTTCAACGAGTGCTGCCTCCTTTTTGGCCTGCCAGGACAGACCTGTGAAAGCATGATGGAAGATATTGAAACAGGACTGAAACATTTTGAGAGGATCTGCGTGAACATTATGGTGGAAAACAACGCACCTCTCCAGCCGAGCGAAAAAGTGCGTGACGAATTTATCAACAAAATTTACCCACAATACAAAGACAATCCAAGAGTGGATATCCTCCTGCACAATACAGATTTTGGTGTAGGAGACTGAATAGTGCATAAAAGAACAACCACCCCGTCCTTACGGACCAGCCTAGGGGTGGTTGCATGTTGAGCGATATATGTATGTGACAGGCTGTTAGTTAGTTTTGAACGTTCACTGGTATAATTCCGTGGTAGAACTCGTTTCTGCCAACCTCGTATCTCTGGGTTGTTGTACCGCCAGAAACTTTCTCAATCATGTGGGGTAGTAATACTGTCCATTGTACTGGCAGAATACAGTGCCATGCTCATCCTCCCCGCCAAAATCCATCTTAAAAATTACATCTCCTGGAGTAGTGCCCAATTTAGAGTGTGGAATAAAAGTGGGATACGAGAGCTTGTACTATTATTCCCGATGGTTCAAGACTGTTACAGGAATGTCACCATCACAGTGGAAAAGGAGCAACTAGAATCTAAAGGCTCTGTAGATTTCCTATAAGATCTTCATATGAAGGGATGGGGTCATCATCATACATATATCTGATGATGCCGTCCTTGCACACATACACCCTAGGCACTCTGGTTGTCGCAAAAAGGTGATAGACATTTCTGTCATTCTGTGCTGAATAAGGGAGAGTATACCCCTTGCTTTGCCAATATGGCCTAATCTCATCATCCCCCTGCTCCCTGCTGATAAGGGCAAAAAAGACCTCATCTGAATATTCATCATATATCTGCTGTACAGAAGGAAGAGTTTTCTGGCAGTCGGGACATCCTGTATGAAAAAACATCACAACAGAAACGCCATTACGCAAAGATGCACCGGTAACTGTTGTACCGTCATTCATCTGAACCGTAAAATCAGGTATGTAGTCCCCCACTTCCAGATCATTCTGCACAGGCTCATCATCCTTTATACATGAAACTGCACAAAGGATAGTGAGCGCCAATGCAAATATATTCTTCAAATATTTCATTCTAAATAAGATTCTATTTCTTCTCCCCTTTTGCTGCAACAAACTCTATTAAAAGGACAATTGCCAAACCTATAACTGCAAATGCTATAGAAGTGCCAAGCTGTGCATCCAGGCCGGTAACCTGCTCAAACTGTGCAGGAAGCGCAGGATAGTCAAAGCCTTCAGCAGCTCCCGGAACTTTCCAGGGCCATACTTTAAGGAGCGATCCCAACATAAAGCCGCTCAATAATGCAATTGTAAGCATATAGAACTTTTTAAGCAGCCAGCTCAAGAAATGCGAAAAGCTTATAATACCAATAGCACAACCTGCTGCAAATACTGCCAGCACAGGAATATTGAGCTCTGTAACTGCTGTCATCACAAAAGCATACTTGCCAAGAAGCAAAAGGATAAAGCTTCCCGATATGCCTGGAAGAATCATTGCGCATATTGCTATTGCTCCACTCAAAAAAATGAACCATAGGGCATCAGGTGTCTGGGCAGGGCTTGCAACACAGATGAATGCCGCAATACCAACTCCTACGAGTAAAGAAATGATGTTGGGCAAACTCCATTTGTCCAATCCTTTAAGAATATAAATGGCTGAAGCCAGAATAAGTCCAAAGAAGAAGCTCCATAGAGGAACTGGATGAAATTCCAACAAATATTTCATCAGACGGGCAAGTGAGAACACACTCACAAGGATACCCACAAAAAGGCTTGCAAGAAAATTTCCGTTAATATGTTTCCAGAACTCTGCAATTTTTCCTTTTAGAAGAAGCTTAAAAGCCTCACCGTTAACAGATTTGATTGAATCAAGCAATTCCTGATAAATACCCATCAGAAATGCGATTGTACCACCGCTTACACCAGGAATCACATCAGCAGCACCCATACATGCTCCTTTGAACGCAACTCCAACATACTTCAATAAGTTAGCCATAATCAATTGATATCTTTTTTAATATTTTCTAAAAACTCCAAAAACCATTTCTCATTCTGCAAATGCGGCAGCATGTCATAAACCACACCAAGCCAAGCTGTTCCAGTAGCAAAAATCTTCATGAACAGCTCCTTGAAGGCATCATTGTCACCATTTCTGCACGCTCTGATTGCCATTACAGTATCAAGCCCGGCCCTTCCCTCTGCAACACGCTCCCCGTCTGCAAGTACCAATTCAAACTGCTCAATGGCATCGTTCTGCTTCTCAAGCCTGATATAGGCCTCTCCAAGCCCCAGCCTTCCAAGAATATCTGTATCTATCTTTACAAACTGCTCAAATATAAGTGCCGCATCGCTGTAACGCTGAAGGTTCATATATACAACAGCCAAGTTATATAAAGACGAAGAATTCCCGCCGTTAAGGGCAATCGAATACTCAAAAGCCTCAATAGCCTTGTCAAAATCCTTCAGCCGCGCCTGCACTGTACCCATATTGAACCACACTGTATCGTTGAACGGGTTCTTGTCAAGGTATTTGTCATAATATTGGGCCGCCTTCTCCGGCTCATCCAATCTGTCGTAACAAAAGGCAAAATCATTAAAATACTCATATGGGAGCGGCCTTATCCTCTCCCCTCTTTCAAGATAAAATATTGCCTCCCTATAATTTCTGCAGTCAATACAGTCCTGTGCAATCGCACATATAGACTCTATGGTCTCCCCCTCATCCGCAGTACACTCCAGTGCCCTGTAAAAATGCTCCCTGGCATGACGGAACTTACCTTTAGCCACATTTCCCCTCACAAGAAGAAAATGGAACCCCTGAACCTGCGCATAAGAATCCTCATACGAGGCCAGAATCTCCAACGATTTGTCGGGATTACCGGAAAGTATAAGTGCATCACAGTACCTGCTCAACAGATGCAAAGAATACGGGAACTTGCCGAATGCTATTCCCGACAGTTCCAGCACATTCTCCTCACACTCCTCCCCACCTTCATCGAGAAGCCTCTCCAGCACATATTCAAATGCCTCCTCCGAAAGTTCCAGCCCCTGCAGGTTACCCTGTTCCTTCGCACTCAAAAAATCCTCATACGCTCCGGGGAACTCCCCCTCCCTCTCATTCATAAAATTGCTTTCCATACAAACTAAATACTTAACACTGCCATAAAAGCAGCTGCCTTCCGCTCACAAACTAACTATTTCTCGCTACTCTGCGCACAACTTTGTGCACCAAATGCTTCTTCTGTGCACAAACTTTCCTGCTTTCATCAACTTTGTGCACCAAATGTCCTTTCTGTGCACAGAGTCACTCCTTATCTGCCACTTTGTGCACCAAATGCTTCTTCTGTGCACAAAGACACTCCTTATCTGCCACTTTGTGCACCAAAGGCCCCTTCCGTGCACAGAGTCACTCCTTATCTGCTGCTTTGTGCACCAAATGCCTCTTCTGTGCACAAACTCACATGGTTTGCTCAACTTTGCGCACCAAATGCATTTTCCGTGCACAAAGTTACTTTTGACACATCTTGCGAATATACTCAAAGAGCGTTGTAAGATACTCTACTACAGATGGGGCTGCGTGCCCTTTCTCCAATACAAAGCTGAAACTGCACCAGTGCGGCTCACACATACCTGCCTTAAATTTTGACCTCAAACCTGCTGCAAGATATTCAACCGTAAAATCAGAAACATTACACACACTTATTACCATATCAAAGTTCATTTCTTTGAATAACTGTCTCACAATCTCTGACTTGGGGAAACCATACCACTTTATCTGTTCTTTGGGAATGAAAATAGCATTCTTCTCTTCACAAAGAGACATAAAATCTACCTTTGCCTGCTTGCTCTTGAAGGCCTTGCCATGCTCCACTACAAGAATAGTGGAATTCAAATCCGCAGACTTAAAGAAAGAAACAACATCATCTAGTTGGGCAACATCATCCGGAGACTCAACTCTCCATACTAAAGCAACGTTGGCAAGTTCCTCAACTTTAGGAAAAGCCTGAATATCCGACCCTTCCAAAGCCTGTATTCTCCTACGTCTCCTTATGTTCTTCAAAAATGCAACCATAAAAAACCCAATTTGATGCAAAAATAACAATAAAGCACTAAAACAACAATACTCCTGCACGTTCCTAAAACACTCTCCATTCTCACATAAAATGCCAAAAAAATAAAAAATCAGAAGCTGTAAGGTGAAAATTTCTTTTTCATGCATCCATTCAACTCAAATAAAAATAACATTGCAGAAAAAAACCATGATCAAAAACGATTTCACAAGCATTTTTGGAGAAACTCCAATATGGCACCTTTGCACTGACGGACAATCACAATGCATTATCTTTAGAAACGGTGAAGAGTTCAAAGAAGGCATGAATCTGGTTGGATTATGCCTGGCTAAATATTCAAAAATTTCCAGCCTCACATTTTCCTTAATGAATAACCACATGCACTTCTTAATTCAGGGAGAAAGGGAAGATATAGAAACATTATACAACTATCTCTACGGAAAACTCCGCAGGATGTTGCTTCGTCAAAACAGACGGTCAGACATGCCCAAACCAAGATACAGCATGATACAGATCACATCCGACAGCCACCTGAAAAATACTATCGCCTATATAAACAGAAACGGATATGTAACCAATCCAAATTTCACCCCATTTTCGTATGAATGGGGAGCCGCCAGATACTTTTTCAACAGCACACACACCAACGAAGAGAAAAAATTTCTGAAAGAAATGTTCAAAAGAGAACAAATGAACCTCTTCCATACTCATGATATAGATTTTCCAAGCAATTACTACCTGACTAACGGCTACATCTCACCTCTTTGTTACTGCAAAATAACAGAATGCGAGATGATGTTCAGAAACGCACACCAATATTGCTGGCTGATTACAAGAAATGTAGAGTCATTTAAACAAATAGCTGACCTGGTTGGCGACAAAATATTCTACACAGATGAAGAACTTTATACCGCTATGCTACAATTTACGAACAAACAGTTCAAAAATATAAAAATCAACACTTTGAACAAAGACGAAAAAATTCAGACTGCCAAGCACTTACATTTTAGTTTTAACGCCTCTGCCCGCCAGATTTCCCGAATATTAAAAATTCAGGAAGAACTGCTCAACAAACTATTTCCCAAGACTAAATAAAACATTATGCGCACAGAACACCTATTTTGTGCGCAAAACTCATCACAAAGAGCAACTCTGCGCACGGAAAACCTCTTTCGTGCGCAAATCCATACTCCGGGAGCTACTCTGCGCACAGAACACCAATTTCGTGCGCAAATCCCATCACAAAGAGCAACTCTGCGCACGGAACACCTCTTTCGTGCGCAAATCTCAACCCAAGAAGCAACTCTGCGCACGGAACACCTCTTTCGTGCGCAAATCTCAACCCAAGGAGCAACTTTGCGCACGAAACACCATTTCTGTGCACAAAACTCCAGATATGATTATTCTGACATTTTGTCACAAAATCCGTTTTGGTAAATATTTTGAACGCTATCCCCATAGAGATTGTTAATTAAAGCAATATTAGGAGGAAAAGACATGAACGGATACAATCAGCAGAATGAACAGGGCAGTGCACTGCAGCGCTACGCTACAGATTTGATAGATTTGGCAAAGAAGGGCAAATTGGACCCTGTTATTGGCAGGGATGAAGAGATCCGCAGAGTAC
This sequence comes from uncultured Bacteroidales bacterium, assembly GCA_937901105.1. Classification (GTDB taxonomy): domain Bacteria; phylum Bacteroidota; class Bacteroidia; order Bacteroidales; family UBA932; genus Egerieousia. The sequence goes on from CALCHD010000227.1 coordinate 7,105, forward strand.
TGCAGATCTTAAGCCGCCGTACAAAGAACAATCCTATCCTGGTTGGTGAACCGGGCGTAGGAAAGACCGCCATTGCAGAAGGGCTTGCACAGAGAATTGTACACGGTGATGTTGCAGAGAACCTGAAAAACAAAAAGATATACTCGCTTGACATGGGAGCGCTTATAGCAGGTGCTAAATACCAGGGAGAGTTTGAGGAGCGTCTGAAAGGTGTTGTAAAGGAGGTGATTGAGAGCCAGGGTGAGATAATCCTTTATATAGATGAGATACATACTCTTGTTGGTGCAGGAAAAAGCAGCGGTGCAATGGATGCGGCAAATATCCTCAAGCCGGCCCTTGCCAGAGGCGAGCTTCGCACTGTAGGATCTACCACATTGGACGAGTACCAGAAATACTTTGAGCAGGACAAGGCTCTGGAGCGCCGTTTCCAGATGGTGATGGTGGATGAGCCTACCCCTGCCGAGAGCATCTCAATCCTCCGCGGCCTTAAGGAGAAATATGAAAACCACCACAAGGTGCGCATTGAGGATGATGCTATCATAGCAGCTGTAGACCTGTCGCACAGATACATAACAAACCGTTTTCTTCCCGACAAAGCCATAGACCTCATTGATGAGGCTGCATCAAAGCTCCGACTGGAGATGAACTCTGTGCCAGAGAAGATTGATGAGCTGAACAGGAAAATCAAGCAGCTGGAGATTGAGAAGGCTGCCATCAAGAGGGAAGGAAAGTCTCCAAAGCTCACAGAAATTTCCGCACAGCTGGAACAGCTGCAGGCAGAGCAGAAGGTATATGACAAGCAATGGAAGGAGGAGAAGGCGTTGCTGGACTCAATTCAAAACAGCCGTCGGGAAGTGGAGGAACTTAAAATTAAGGCTGATGAGGCTGAAAGGAACGGTGATTATGCCAAGGTTGCCGAAATCCGCTATGGAAAGATTGGCAATTTGCAGACAAAGATTCAGGAACTTGAGGCCAAGAAGGCCGCAAATGAGAATCCACTTATAAATGAGGAGGTTAACCCAGAAGATATCGCTGAAGTTGTTGCAAAATGGACCGGCATTCCAGTGAAAAGGATGCTCCAGAGCGAGAAAGACAAGCTGCTGCATCTGGAGGAGGAGCTGCATAAGAGAGTTATCGGGCAGGATGAGGCAATAAAGGCAGTTTCTGATGCAGTACGCCGCTCCCGCGCCGGTTTGCAGAATGAGAAGAGGCCATTGGGTTCATTCCTGTTCCTGGGTACTACGGGTGTTGGAAAGACAGAGCTTGCAAAGGCATTGGCAGAGTTCCTTTTCAATGACGAGAACCTCATGACCAGAATTGATATGAGCGAATATCAGGAGAGCTTTGCCGTTACCCGTCTGGTTGGAGCGCCTCCAGGCTACGTCGGTTACGATGAAGGTGGACAACTGACTGAAGCAGTTCGCCGCAAGCCATATTCAGTTGTTCTGTTTGATGAGATAGAGAAAGCACACCCTGATGTGTTCAATGTGCTGCTGCAGGTTCTTGATGACGGCCGGCTTACCGACGGCAAGGGACGTACTGTAAACTTCAAGAATACCATTCTGATTATGACAAGTAATGTAGGAAGTGACATAATCCAGGATTACATGCTCAAAATCAACGATGTAAATAAGGAACAGGCACTTGAGGACTGCAAAGGTGCAGTTATGGAGGTTCTTAAGAGAAGTGTAAGGCCGGAGTTCCTTAACAGGATTGATGAGGTAATCATGTTTGAACCGCTTACTCCCGATAATATCCGTGGTATCCTCATGCTTCAGATCCGTCAGATACAGGAGTTGCTTGCAGAGAAGGGAATTGAGCTTTCTTTCACTGATGAAGCACTTGAATACCTGGCATCTAAAGGGTATGACATTGCATATGGCGCACGCCCAATAAAAAGGCTTTTGCAGAAAGAGCTTATTAATGAGCTGGCTACCCAGATAATTGGAGGGAAAGTCTCTGGAGACGGCAAAATACAGGTAAGCTGCACAGAAGGCAAATTACAGTTTGTCAATTAGTTGAATACAAGGTTTAAAACACAGGTGCCCGCATCCGTATGTTATTGCATACAGATGCGGGCATTACTATTGCCAGAGACTAAAAAAATATTATCTTTGTAGATTAGATAAAGAATGAACAATAACTTAAAATAACACAATCATGCTAAAGAAAACACTTTCTACAATGTTGGTGATTGCAGTGGCAATGACTTCTGCATTCGCACAGAAAAAGGGGAAGAAAGAGGCAGAGAAACCTGCCGGCTACCAGTTTACAGTAGTTAAAGAGAACCCTGTAACTCCAGTTAAGAACCAGGCAAGTTCAGGTACATGCTGGTCATATTCAACAATCTCATTCCTTGAGTCAGAGGCTATCAAGAACGGTGCTCCTGCTGATATCGACTTGGCAGAGATGTATCCTGTATGGAACGGCTACGCAGACAAGGCTGTAAAATTCGTAAGATTGGACGGCCACTTGAACTACGAGCAGGGAAGCTCATTCGGTGATGTAATTTATACTTTGAAAAACTACGGTATGGTTCCTCAAGTTGAGATGGAGGGCCTTAATTACGGTGAGAAAGTAAATAAGCACAGTGAGCTTTGCGCAGTTCTTAAGGCTTATGTAAATGTAATTAAGACAAAACCTAACAGAACCAGCCTTACTACTGCTTGGCATAAAGGACTTACAGGCATTCTTGACGCTTATCTTGGCGAGTGCCCGGAGAAATTCACAGTAGAGGGTAAAGAGTATACTCCTCAGTCTTATGCTAAAGATTATTTGAAGCTTAATGCTGATGATTATGTTTCAATCACTTCATTCACACACCACCCATTCTACTCACAGTTTGCAATTGAGGTTCCCGACAACTGGCGCTGGGATATGTCATACAACGTTCCTATGGACGAGATGATGCAGATTTTTGACTACGCTATTGAGAACGGCTACACCATTGCATGGGGTTCAGATGTAAGCGAGAAAGGCTTCAGCCGTAACGGTCTTGGCATTGTTCCTGATGTAGAGGCTAACCAGAAAGAGGCAGGTTCAGATGAGGCAAGATGGATCGGCAAATCTCCAGAGGAGAAAAATGCTGCAATGAACAACCAGGACGCTCCTGGAAAAGAGCTTGTAATCACACAGGAGATGAGACAGGCTGGCTATGACAACAAGACTACAACAGATGACCACGGTATGCATATCTATGGCATTGCTAAAGACCAGAACGGTACAAAATACTACATGGTTAAGAACTCTTGGGGCCCTACAGGCAAATACAAAGGTATCTGGTACGTATCAGAGGCATTCGTTCAGTACAAGACTATGAATATTGTAGTGAACAAAAATGCTATCCCTGCTGCAATCAGAGCAAAACTGGGTCTATAATAAACTGTCGGGAAGATAATTAATACACTTAAAATACACTATTATGAAAAAAGCATTATTAATGGCAGCTACTGCTCTTTTTATAGGCACTGCTGCAACAGCACAGTACAAATATGAGTGGACTGTAGTTAAGGAGAATCCTGCTACCCCAGTGAAAAACCAGGCTAAAACCGGTACTTGCTGGTGTTTCGCAACCAACTCTTTCATTGAGTCTGAGCTTATAAGGATGGGTAAAGGCGAGCATGACCTTTCTGAGATGTTCATTGTAAGACAGAACTACATGAAGAGAATTGCCGACAACTACTTGCGTCTTGGCAAAGGAAACATCAACCCTGGTTCAATCTCACATATGTACATCAATGCAATGGCTGAGCACGGCCTTATGCCTGATGAGGTTTACGATGGAATCAACTATGATTCACCAACACATAACCACGACGATTTGAGCGGATGGGTAAAAACCCTTAGCGAGAAATCTGTAGAGATGAAGAAAAGAATCCCTGCTCCTATGCTTGAGGGTCTGCTTGATTTCTATCTTGGCGAGGTTCCAGAGAAATTTACTTATAAAGGTAAAGAGTATACCGCAAAGAGCTTCTTCAAGAGCCTAGGCATCAATCCAGATGACTATATTGAGATTACCAGTTTCACTCATCATCCATTCTACCAGCAGGTTCCGCTTGAGATTCCTGACAACTGGGATCACCAGCTGCTTTACAATGTTCCGCTAGATGACTTTATGGCAATCATTGATAACGCAATCAATACCGGCTATACAGTTTGCTGGGGCGGTGACTTGAGCAATGAGCCAGGCTATGCAATGCAGCACTCAATTGCTGTTCATACTCTTGACACTCTTAAGAAAATGAAACAGATTGAGTATAGGGCAACAGAGCTTCCTGTAACACAGGAGAGCAGACAGAAAGACTTTGAGGCTTTCATTACTGTTGATGACCACCTTGAGCACATTGTAGGTATAGCAAAAGACCAGGAGGGTGTAAAATACTACAAAACCAAAAACTCTTGGGGCTTTACCCGCAATGCAGACGGTTACCACTACATTTCAGAGAATTACATTAAAGCTAAAACAATGTACATTCTTGTTAACAAGAACTCAATCCCTAAAGCTATCCGAGCTAAGATGGGCCTTAAATAATATTGGGTAAAAAATTCTAGGGTGGTTCTGCAGAGCCACCCTATTTAATGAAGAAAATTATGGGCATTACCAGACACATTCCTAACGCAATTACATCAATGAACCTGTTGAGCGGATGCTTTGCAACAATCCTTGCACTCAACGGAAATTTCAAGACAGCATTCCTATGCATCATTGCCGGTGCAGTATTTGATTTCTGCGACGGCCTTGCAGCCCGCGCCCTTAAGGCATACTCCCCTATGGGTAAAGAACTGGATTCACTTGCAGACATGGTCACTTTTGGTGTTGCCCCTGCAATGATCATGTACCGTTTCCAGGCCGAAGCGAACTTCCTTGTATACCTGCCACTGCTGATTGCCGTATTCAGCGGCTTGAGGCTTGCAAAATTCAATATTGACACACGCCAGAGCGAAAACTTCATTGGACTGGCAACCCCTTCATGTGCACTTATCTGCGGCTCGCTCATCTACGCCAGCCAAACATATCCTTGCCTGTATGATTTCCTTACAGCAAATTCATACATTGTACCAATGGTATCATTGATTCTATGCTATCTCCTTGTTTGCGAGATTCCAATGTTCTCATTCAAATTCAAATCACTGAAATGGGCAGACAACAAGGCCCGCTTCTCATTCCTTGGAATAGTGGCTGTACTTGCACTTGCCGTTGCAATTCTTGGCCTTAACTGGAGCCTTATTGTACTTGCAGTGTTTGTTACATACATTCTTGTAAACATTATCGGAAATATCTGCAGCAAATAAAGTTACGTCGTCCTTTTTGTGCAACCAACTGATTTACAGTGATATAAAAATTAAGGGTTTACAGAATTCTGTAAACCCTATTTAATAAGTGCCCATTAGGACGTCGTCCCAATGGGCACATAAGCGCAAGGAAATATTAAAAAGAACAAACACCATGACCTGCAGGGAACGGCCCAGCAGTAACCGGCAGCACCCCTTTAGGGGCAATTGCTCCAAATACAACTTTTGCAGCTGCACGGGCATTGGCTTTTGTATCTGTATATCCTAGGACGTAAGCCTTAAAGTTCTTATGGTCCGGCATCTTGGTAATAGCATAAGGTGAGCCAAGGTAAACGGCAATCATCGGTTGCTGTGCAGCCCAATCAGTAATGAACTGTACCTGCTCTTCTACAAGATCAAAGTTTCTGTAAACCTGCTGAAGGGTCTTGTTGAAACCAAAGATAACAAGATCATAATCTTTAACCTTCTCTTTAGCAGCCTTCAAATCCTCCAAAGTGGCATCGTTACCAAGAAGCACTGTATCCAACTGGCCATAGTTGGAAGCAGTTGCAGCAAACTCTGCACCCACTTCAGGATTTCTGAAACCTACATAGGCTACTTTCTTGCCGGCAGTTGATACAGGCAATCCAAAACCCTCTGAATTGTCATTGAAAACCAAAGTCATTGTCTCTTCAGAAATCTTGTCAACCAAAGCCAGCTTCTCCTCTTTCAAGCCATTAATGGCATCAGTATTGGCAATTGGATCATATCCCTTATCCAAAACACCCAAACGGGCCTTTAGAGCAAGCATCTTCTTCACCCTCATATCAAGGCTCTCCATGGTAATCTCACCATTGTGCAAAGCTTTTTCAATTACAGAAATTGACTCCTGCACATCCTCAGGCATAAGGAGAATGTCAACACCTGCCTTATACGCCGCCAAAGGAATGTCTTTCTTCTCCAAACCACTATCTTTTGAAACGCCATGCATATTAAGGGCATCTGTGATAATAATACCGTCAAATCCCAGCTTCTCCCTCAAAAGTCCTGTAACAATAGGATAAGAAATTGAAGATGGTGTTCCCGACGGATCAAAGGCAGGCACATTCATATGACCCACCATTATCATATCAACACCCTCTGCAATCTGACGTTTGAACGGATAGAGCTCCAAAGAATCAAGACGCTCATAGCTGAAAGGAAGCAACGGCAATGCAAGATGTGAATCAACATTGGTCTCACCGTGCCCAGGGAAATGCTTTGCAGAACCAGCAACACCACCATCTTTCATACCACGCATTATAGCAGATGCATAATTGGCAACCTTCTCCTTATCCTCTCCGAATGTCCTGAAATTTACAATGAACTTCTGTGGATTGTTGTTTATATCCACTACTGGTGAATAGTTCACCTGAATCTTTAAAGCCCTGCATTCAGCTGCAATTGATTTTCCCATAACATAAATTAGGGAATCGCTTGAGAGAGCACCCAACTGCATGAAAAAAGGATATGGAAGCACCTCTTCCCAACGCATGCCAACACCCCACTCTGCATCCAACGTTACAAGCATAGGAATCTTGGTCCACTTGTTCAGCTGGTTCATTCTGGCAATTGCACCTGAATAAGATTTCTCGCCAAGAGGGATGATACCGCCTATCTTCTCCTTCTTAACAAGTTTCTTCTGAATCTTCTGCATCTTTTTGCTGTCTGCAGAGGTAAAATCAATTACCATAATCTGTGCAATCTTCTCCCTGGTAGAGAGTGTGCGGAACACAGAATCCACCTGGCGGTCAATCTTCTCCTGTGAAGGGTATTTATACTCACTGAGATGTTTGTCTTGAGCTGATATACAGAACGGAGCAAACATCAATAGCAGTACAAACCTTTTGAATAATCTTGTATTCATAGAAACTCCTTAATCAACAATATATTTTATAAAACAGCACATATGCTTTGCAGCCTCTTCTGTGAAAATCTGCTTGCCTGCATATTTACCCATATTACGGAAAACGAACTCCATTTTCTTCACATCTGATTCTGTTGTAATAACTTCAGGGATACTGTATCCTATAGAATAGACTTTATTTTCAGAGAATTTTGTTGAATTCATTCCAAGTTCAGCCCAAAATTTCTGTGCAACATCCTCTATGTTGGCATACCTTCGGTATTTATTTACAATAGCCTGAAGGTAATACGCATTCACTTTATCTTCATAACCATAGAATACTTTTGCAAGTGTTCTTGATGCATTTATATCATCAGCATCAAGAAGCTCTCCAATAGTGTCGTGCAAAGAGACCTTCCCACTGGCAAGCAGCTCTGCCACCTGCGGAAGAAGTGAGATATATGCACTCCTCTCCTTCATATTATAAGGAACATTCAAAAGTGAATCGGCTTTTGAACCTACAAAATAATCGTATTCCTCACGATATCTGTCGGGAATAATGATGCTCTCCCCTACTTTAAAGGATGCTGATGTTACAGGAAGGACACCTTTAGCAGGTATTCCTCCAAAAACTACCTGCGCTGCTGCAAAGTTGTTAACCTGGGTATTGATATATCCAAGGACCAATGCAGAGAAATTCTTGTGCCCCGGGATTCTGGTCAATGCATATGGAGAACCAAGATATACAGCAATCATAGGCTGCTCAGCCGCCCAGTCTGTGATGAAATTCACCTCATCATGCTTGATTGCATAGTTCTTGTGCGGACGCTGGTCGGTCTCATTAAAGCCCATAATGATAAGGTCATAATCACGCAACTTGTTGCGGGCATCCCTAAGGGCAGCTATAGATGCGTCATTGCCCAAAAGCAGTGTATCTACAGGTCCGTACCTTTTTGCCATTGTACCAAACTCATGGCCAAGCTGCGGATTCTTATAGCCCACATATGCCACTTTCTTCCCCTCAAAAGATACTGGAAGACCAAAACCGGCAGAATTGTCATTGAAAAGTACAGTCATAGACTGCTTTGCAATGTTCTTTATGAGCTTTAGTTTGTCCTGCATATGCACACCTGGATTCTCCTGATCTGTAAGCATATCCAGTTTATCAATATTCACTTGAGGATCATAACCTTTGTCCAACAAGCCAAGACGAGCCTTAAGGGCAAGCATCTTCTTCACTCTCTCATCCAAACCGGCCATTGAAATCTCACCACGTTTGAGCGCCTGCTCAATAACAGTAATTGAGTTTTCCACATCTTCAGGCATAAGGAGGATGTCTGCACCTGCCTTATAAGCAGCCAAAGGGATATCTTTCTTGGCCAGACCACTCTCCTTGGCCACACCATCCATATTGAGCGCATCGGTACAGATAATACCTTTGTAGCCCAATTTTTCCTTAAGGAAACCTGTTACAATTGTTTTTGAAATTGACGCAGGTGTTCCCGACGGATCAAGAGCAGGCACATTAAGGTGTGCAACCATAATCATGTCAACACCTTCTGCAATCATATGCCTGAAAGGATACAGTTCAAGAGTATCAAGTCTCTCTGCACTGAAAGGAAGTACTGGAAGAGCCAGATGTGAATCAACATCTGTATCTCCATGACCAGGGAAGTGTTTTGCAGAACCTGCCACACCTGCCCTTCTCATACCTTCCATCATTGCAGCACCATATTTTGCCACTTTTTCTTTATCCTCTCCAAAAGATCTGGTATTGATTGCAGGGTTATTGGGATTGTTGTTGATATCAACATCAGGAGAAAAATTCACCTGAATCTTGAGCATACGGCACTCCTGTCCTATAAGCCTGCCGGCTTCCTTTACAAGATTGTCGTTGTCCAATGCTCCCATCTGCATAAAACGGGGAAATGCAGGGATCTCTTTCCAGCGCATATTTGCTCCCCACTCACCGTCTATGGTAATGAGCATAGGCACTTTTGCCCACCTGTTCAACTGGTTCATCCTTTCCATTGCCGGAACAAGAACATCATTCATGGGAATAAGACCTCCAATCTTATATTTCTGGATGAGTCTTTTCTGTTCAGCCAGCCTTTTCTTTCCCTCTTTAGAAGAGAACTCAATTACCATAATCTGGCCTATTTTCTCTCTGGTGGAAAGTTTGCGGAACACAGAATCAACCTGACGGTCAATCTTCTCCTGCGTAGGGTATTTGTATACCGGCTTTACCGGATCATATGCTTTCAATGATACCGGCATCAATAAAGAGAAAAACAGAGCAACCAGGGCTGCTCTGTTGATTAGTTGTTTTATCATATCGTTATATGTTACTCAAACTCTTTTCTTAGGGCAGCAATCTTAGCGTCGCAATCTGCGCCTGTAACACCAAAGTAGAACTTGATCTTAGGCTCAGTACCGCTAGGACGTACAGAAACTACTGCACCGTCTGCCATATAGAACTGAAGTACGTTTGATTTAGGAAGGCCTGTCTCCTCTGGTTTGTTGTAGTCGATAACTTTAACTACATCTGAACCAGCAAGCTGTTTAGGAGGGTTAGATCTGTATGAAGCCATCATAGCCTGGATCTCCTCCAAACCTGCCTTGCCTTTCTTGGTTAGTGAAAGTAGAGACTCTTTGTACATTCCGTACTCTGCGTAGATATCCTGAAGAAGCTGATAAAGGGTCTTGCCTTTCTCTGCACACCATGCAGCGCACTCTGCTACCAAAGCACAAGTGATAACAGCATCTTTGTCTCTTACAAACTCACCGGCATTGTAACCGTAGCTCTCCTCGCCACCACATACGAATGTAGTCTCACCCTCGTTCTTCTTG
>CALCHD010000228.1 GCA_937901105.1 uncultured Bacteroidales bacterium
TCCTTGGCGGCTTCCAGCAGCTGCTTATGGAGGTGCCCACCATAGTAATATTCTCTCTTTTCATCGCAGTTGTTCTTAACCAGAAGATGCTTGGTAGAGCGGCATTCCGTGCGATATTCTTCGTTCCCGTTATTATTTCCACGGGTCTTATGGAGTCGATCAACGGTAGCGATATTGCATCCTCGGAGATGAGTAACGGTATCGATGACGGTTCAGGCGGAGGACTTATTAACGTAATGCAAGTTGAAGATCTCTTCAGACAAATGGCGATAGGCGGCGAGCTTGTTACGTACGTTGTTAACCTCGTAAATAATATTTACAAGATTATATATGATTCCTATATGTAATCCCGACAATGCCAGGACATGCATTGCCCCTGCGGCGGAGAATGCTCCCTTCAGCTCCTTTGTCATGAGGCTCTTGTCCCCTATGGCAAGTGCGCATAGGGTGGCATGGGAATTTTTGTCGGGAATAATTGACTTGAGATATTCTGAAATATGATGCTGGTGTGATTCTGCCCAGGCGGAGAGATCCTGCAGTAGCAGCGGTTGGGGCAGGTGATTGCCACGGATGGCCAGGGTGCAGCCCGCTATTCCAGCAACAAACATTGCACAATGTGAAACAGTCAGGAACAATCCGGCATTCTTCTTTGTATAGTATGATGCGATGAGAAGCAGAGCAAGGAGGGCCATAAATGGCACAGGTTCTGCCGGTAGCAGCAATGCGGTTGCAGTGCCAAGAAAGAAAACTGCCGAATATGTTGCTGCGCCCCTGTCCATCCCCTGCTAAATTTTTTTAAAGGTACTAAAATTGGCGTATATTTGCAAATATGAAAAAGGTGGCGTTCATACTTAACCCTATATCGGGAACAGGAAGAAAGAAGACTATTCTCAACTATATTGAGAAGGTTGCAGCCCTGCATCCGGAGTATGCCGTTGAGTTCTACAGGACCAAGTGTGCAGGTGACGCGTGCAACGCTGCAAAGGAGTTTGTTGCAAAAGGGTATGATGCAGTAGTTGCCATAGGTGGAGACGGAACAGTGAACGAGGTTGCCGAAGGCCTTATCAATTCTGGCGTGAAGCTGGGCATCATTCCGGTGGGGTCTGGCAACGGCCTGGCAAGGCACCTGAATATACCGTTGAACTACCAGAGGGCAGTGGATGCTGTGTTTGAGGGGAGGCCGCAGTTTATTGATGCCGGCAAGATAAACGGCAAGGTATTCTTCTGTACCGCAGGTATAGGGTTTGATGCGGTTGTGGGTGAGAAATTCAACACATCAGGCACCAGAGGGCTTATGACTTATGTTGAGTTCTGTGCCAAGGAGTATGTGAAATACAGGCCGGAGAAGTATACCATAGCAATGAACGGAACAAGGTTTGCAAGCAAGGCGTTCCTCATTACATTTGCCAACAGCTCGCAATGGGGCAACAATGCATTTATTGCTCCCGATGCCAATATTTCTGACGGCATGATGGATGTTGTGGTATGGAAGGAGGCTCCAAGGGCCACTATGCCGTTCCTTACGGCAGAGCTGTTCCTCAAGACCTTGAAATATTCACAGTTCGTTGATACATACAGATGCAAGGAGCTTCTCATCATAAGGGAGAAGGAGGGGCTTGTGCAGTTTGACGGAGAGAGCGTTATGATGGGAAATGAGCTCTCGCTCTCTGTTCTCCATAAGGCAGTTGAGGTGATTGTTCCTCAAGGGTGGAAGCCGCTTCCGCAGATAATTGACATGCTCCCCCGGTATGTGAAGGATATGGTTCCACAGCAGTGGAAAGAAATTGTTCCCAAGTTGAAGGATATGGTTAAACTGTGTACAGATGTGGATGCATATCTGTGCTACGCATATCTCGGCGACGTGGGCGACTCCGTCACCGGCGACAAGAAGGCACAGAAGTTCGA
>CALCHD010000229.1 GCA_937901105.1 uncultured Bacteroidales bacterium
CCTGTTGTCCTTGATGCTATGGCTGCGAAGCAGGCCTGGCGTACTGACATGCCTGGTGCTCCGGTCAGAGATATCAGAAGTGCAATTTGCAATCCCGGCCTTGAGATCGTTTCTATGTTTTTTTTGTTCCTCAGTATCTTCAATATAAGAGCATGAGCCTATGAGAAGTTTTGACATTTTCATAACCTTTTCTGGAGAAGCGCTGTCATCTATTTCCAGTGCAGGTAAGGAAGGTGTATTAAGGACTTTGCAGACAGGAATAAATACAAACCAGACAGTAAGCAGAAGTAAGATTATATAAAAAGCATATTCCATATATGGATGTGCAATAGTGCCAATCTTGTCTCCAATGGTTATAATGTTGCCAATTAAAATGAATGCAAAAGCTGCGGCTAATACTGTTATAGCTGTAAGAAGTGTTTTATAAATGTTTTTCCCCATTTGTAACTCCAATGTGTATTTCTACAAAGATACAAAGAATTTTATTCTTTGAACATATTCCATGATGACAGAATGGACTGGTCTCAAGACGTCGGCACAGACAATGTGCCTTGGAGGTGCCTGTGGCAGGGGTTGGGTGTGCCATCCGTAAGGATTCTTTACCGTTGGAGCGGGAGATATGCCCTGGAGGGGGTTCTGGCGGGGGTGAGGCGTGCCGATGTCTTGGAGGCTCTGGCGAGGGTAGGGCGAGCAGTCGTCTTGGCGGTGCTGTAGGAGGGTAGGGCATGACGTCGTCTTGGCGGTGCTGTCGGGAAGAGTGCCCTCCAGGGAGAGAACTGCAAAGCAGAGCAGCCTCCATGGAGTATACCTCCAGGAAGAGCAGTCACCAGGAAGGAAAATCCCTGCTGACCTTGAAGTTTTCGGTGAAAAGGAGTATTTTTACAAGAAAAAGGATGCTCAATGATTGATTACGGCATAAAAGGGAAGGTGGCCCTTATTACTGGGGCGAATAATCCGCAAGGAATTGGTGCGGCTACGGCGTTTGCGTTTGCACAGCAGGGAGCGAAGGTTGTTCTGGTGTACAAGAGGGAACCCAGGGATTATGATGAGGCGAAGACAGGCAGCAACGGCACAGACAGGTATTTCAAGGCGAATGCCGGCAGTGCGGATGCGGTGGCAGCAAAATTGCAGGAGATGGGGGTGGAGTACCTGGTTCTGGAGAGTGATATTTCCAATGAAGAGCAGGTGAAGGGGATTTACTGTGCGGTGCAGGAGAGTTTCGGCAGGGTTGATATTCTGGTGAACAATGCGGCGGGCTGCGATATGGAGGGGATTGACAATATTGGGCAGATTACCCAAGGTGTGATTGATGATACTTTTGCGGTTAATGTGAGGGGGAGCCTCCTCATGACCAGAGAGTTTGTGAACAGCCTGAGCGGTAATTCCGGGAACTGTGGCGGGCATGCCGGTGGCTGTGACGGACATGCCGGTGGTCAGGATGATCTTAGCAGCTGTGGCAGGGTAATCAACCTCTCAACAGATTCGGCACAGGTTTTCCCCGGGCAGATCACTTACGGGGCAAGCAAAGCAACCCTTGAGGCACTTACCCGCAGCATAGCTATTGAGGTTGCCCCGTATGGCATAACTGTAAACTGCGTGGCACCCGGCCCTACACAGACAGGGTGGATAGATGAAGACCTTGAAAAGGCTGTAATCCCGATGATTCCTGCCGGAGAGCTTATCCAGCCGGAGGACATTGCCCAGACAATACTCTTCCTGGCAAGCGGGCAGGCCAGGATGATCACCGGACAGGTGATAAAAGTGTCGGGGGGACATGCTCTGTAGATGAACAGAAACTTATGAAACAGATTAAACTTATACTTGCAGCACTTTTGTTTTCAGTGGCTGCTTATGCCCAGAGGGGGACTCCTGATACCCTTTATGTTAATGTTCCTGAGGATGTTAAGGTCCTGCAGGTTGAAACTGCGGAATGTACGGCATATGGCCCGAGGGACATAGCCAGATTCGGCAAGAAATATCAGGGCTGCTCCCAGATACTCACATTATGCTACAGCGGCCAGCAGCTGGATGACAAGACATACAAGGCGTTTCTCAAGCAGGTGAAATATCATCCTTATGAGAGGATTGTCTTCAACGGATTCATGCGGGATGTCCTGCACGGTGATTCCCTCCTTACTTTCAGGCGTACTGAAGACATGATTAAGGTAATTGATGCCACCCTTTGCAAAGTGGGCAAGGCAGACCAGGCAGCAAGAGCCGGTTGGGTGAATTTCTCAATGGGCAGCATGACCCAGGAGCAGGCAATTGAATATGCGCTGGAACAGGAGCGTACCGACAGCACAAATCTGGCTATTGTGGAGCGTATCCTTGATGCCTACGGCTGGCCTTCATCCCTTTCGGAGGAGGCAAACAGTGCAATTTTCCTTGTGATAGACCACAGCAACCTGGAGACCATGAAAAAATACCAGCCGGTGTTCCAGGATGCTGTAAAGAAAGGGTACATCCAAATGGACGACCTTGTAACCATGGAAGACCGCATGCTGATGAACTCGGGCAAGCCCCAGGTTTACGGAACCCAGGCATATTCAATCACTAAAGAGGGCAAAAATACAATCTACATCTGGCCTGTTGATAATCCCGACAAATTGAACGGGCGCAGGGCTTCCGTAGGCCTTTCTGCCATAGAGGAATACCTTGAGCTTTTTACAAAAAAAGGTGTTGAGGTAATCTATGACCCAACCCTTACGGTGGAGTTTTTCAAATAGAGATTCCTCTCATTCTTCATCCTCCTCTTCACCGGGCCTGTACTCCAAAATGTCTCCGGGCTGGCAATCAAGTGCCCTGCACAGTGCGGACAAAGTGGAAAAGCGCACAGCTTTGGCCTTGCCTGTCTTGAGGATAGAGAGGTTTACAGGGGTAATTCCCACCTTCTCAGCCAGCTCAGCAGAGGTCATTTTCCTTTTGGCCAGCATTATATCTACGTTTACTATTATTGGCATGGCGGGTGGGGTAATGGTGGAACGTGGGAAGAGGGAGAGGGGAAGTGGAGAAGTGGAGGTGAATGGGGCTTTGTTTTGCGTGAGTAATAGCATTCAGGCGTTTTTCGGGGGAATATCTTCCCTCAACTCCTTACATGTAAAAAATGGTACAAAAAGTGTATATTTGTATTGATGGATTTCTTGAATAATTGACTATGAAATCAAATATTTTGAAACGGCTATGGGGATTTTGAAGTAAATTTTTTAGGATTTAGCAAAAAGTCATTGCTGTAAGGTGGAGATTTCTTTTTTTGGCATATAAAATACATTTGTAAATATATTTTTGCCCCAAAAATGTTTAATAATTAATTGTTTTGTGGATAAAGAAATGAAGAGTAACTTTGTTCACAGAATGTGCTAAGGATTATGGGGCAGTTGGCTTTTTTAAGAATGTTTTTGTTTGTTTCAATACCTACAGACATTTACGACAACAGACGGCATATTCACATCTTTAAAAAAGGTGGGCGTCATTTGCATTCAGTAGCAAAAATATGGATAGAATCGAATGGTATAAAATGTGTTGAGATTGCAGAATCATCCTTGTCTGCAAAGGACAACTCTTTATTGGTTGAAGCAATAGACAAGCATTGGGAATTTTTGAATGAACAAATTTCAAAAACATTCAGAGGAGAAAAAACCATTGTTAAAAATTTGGAGAAATAGATATGTGTAAGATAACTGATATAAAAACCGGAATCAAAAAACTTGATTTCTTGTCTCGTAGGGGTAAAATGACTGTTTATCTTACTGATGGCAGAGAATTGACTGTTCCGTTGGCATTCTATCCAGAAATCAAGAAGCTTTCTTTAAAGGATCGTAATGACTGGATTATTTTGGATGAACAGTTTTTTACATTTACAAAGCTGAGCAAGATTTTTTCTATTAAAGATCTGATGGTGTTGTAGCCAATGCTAACCAACAAACAGAAACTCCAGCTGATGCATATGTACATGCGTCCCGCACTGATTGTTTCAGGGCAGGGTAGCATTAGTGCGTTTGCATTCCTGACAATATCTGATTTGGGAACTTTGGCAGATATGGCAATGTTTCTGAGCGTGCTGAAACTGGCTATTCTAGGCTTTGGCATCCTGTTGTCACTTTCAATGCAGAGTCCGGAGAAAAAGTACTTTTACATCAATCTGGGCACATCACCCAAACAGCTTATAATCTGGGGTGTAGCACTGGATCTGGCAATATATTTCGCAATTTTGCTCATCATCATACTGGTCAGATATGCAATCCGATAAGAAAAATACCCTTCTGGCAGACAGCATAAGACTTTCGTTTGGCGCTTTTGATGTGCTTAACGGGGCTTGGCTGCGTGCTGAAACTGGCAAGGTTACTGGAGTACTCGGGAGGAACGGATGCGGAAAAACCTGCATGTTCCGCTCTATAATGGGTGAGTTGAAACCGCAGGATATCTTTGTTAAATTCAATGACCAGGTAATCACTGGTTCTCATCAGATGGGGCTGTATGTCAAATATTTGCCGCAGAAATCCTTTCTTCCCGGCAAACTTTCCCTAAAGGAGGCATTTTCCTGGTTCGGCAAAGATTTCAGTGAGTTCATTGCAGAGTTTCCCCATTTTGCACCAAATGCAGATGAAAAAATTGGGGATCTGTCGGGAGGTGAAATAAGAATTGTTGAGATTTGGCTCTGCCTCAACTCCGGTTCTCCCTTCTGTATTCTCGACGAACCGTTCTCCTATCTTTCCCCTGTGTATGTTGAGCAGGTGCAGCGGATGATCCTGCAGCGCAAACCGCATATGGGAATAGTAATTTCCGACCACAACTATCAGGCCCTCCTGCAGATTGCCGACGAAGTGCTGTTGCTCTCGGATGGATATGTGCATCTTGTTAGGGAGCAAAGTGACTTGATCAGATATGGGTATTGCAGGGAGGTTTAACAGAGTATTGCGTGCCTTGCAGTGATGAGAAGAGGAAGAAGACGGTAAATGCTTTATTGGAGGCGACAAAACGTCGGCGCAACCAATATGCCCCAGATGTGCCTCTAGCAGGGGTAAGGCGTGCCATCGGTTAGGATTCCGTACGGGTGGCACACTTAATGTGCCCCAGAGGGGCCTGTGGAGGGGGTGAGGTGTGCCGACGTTTTAAAATGTCTGGTTATCGCATATAAGTTACCTGCTGCAGGTCCTCAGAATGCCTGCAGTATACCAAAAATGCCCCTAGCCCACGCCCTGGCCGCCCCACAAAACTCTACCAACCGCTATGCCACAAAAAAAGATGACCAGCCAAAGCCGGTCATCTTCATATTGTATTTGTAATCTGTGATTACTCACCTTTTGCAAGTGGAGAAGGTACGTTGTAAACGCGGGTTGCAAGCTCCTTGTCAATCATTAGAAGACCGTATTTGTTGTCCTCTACAGCGTCAAGCTGGTCTATGATCTCCTGAGCGCTCTCCTCTTCCTCAACCTGCTCGTCAATGAACCATTTCAACATGTTCTGTGCAGGGTAGTCTTTCTCCTCAATTGCAAGCTCGTAAAGGGCTGTGATAAGTGAGGTTACTTTCTTCTCATGCACCAAAGTGTCCCTGAAAGCCTCCAAAGCATTTTTCCACTCGGTCTGAACTGCATCAATAGGGGCAAGTTTTACCTCGTTTCCTCTTGAAAGTACGTGGTTCATCATAATCTCTGCGTGTGCCTGCTCCTCCTGGAACTGGATCTTGAACCAGTTTGCAACACCTTTCTGGCCTCTTGCCGCTGCATCCATAGACATTGAAAGGTATAGGTATGCAGACCATAGCTCTGCATTAATCTGGGCATTAAAAGCCTTACATAGTTTCTCGCTTAACATATTCTTTAATTTTTTAATTGGTCAATCAGTTTTCTGTACTGCAAAGATAGTAAATAAATTTTATTAAACAATAATAATTATAAATAAAATTAATTTTTATGAAATTGCGGTACGGGTTTTTCAGTTTAACAATTAAAGGCTGTTCATGTTCAAGTCGTTGAAGATATTCTTGCCTGCAGGGGTATACATATGGTCTATTCTGTCTGCGTATGCCTTTTCAACTTTGCCCCTTACAATCTTCATTGTGCTGTTAACCATTCCGTTCTGCTCGGTGAAAGGTTCAGGAAGGATTGCAAATGTGCTTGGAAGCCATCTGTGAGGGAACATTGTTTCCATCTCGCCCCCTTTCTCAAATTTTCCAACCTGGTCTTTGATTCCCTGAATGGCAGCCTTTTTGCCGTCGGGAGTATTATAGTCCAAGCCAAGACCTTTTACATAGGCAGCAAGTTTCTCCTTGTTGGGTACAATGAGTGCTGTGGTGTATGGGTTCTGGTTGTTGTAAAGGATTGTCTGGTCAATGAATGATGAGTGCTCTACAAGTGCTTCCTCAATTCCCTCCGGACTGTATTTCTCTCCATCGCTGGAGATAAGAAGGCTCTTGAAACGGCCAAGTACATATAGAAGGCCGTCTTTGCCAAGGTAGCCAAGGTCTCCGGTGTATAGCCATCCGTCCTTAACTGTCTGGGCGGTTGCCTCAGGGTTTCTCCAGTAGCCTGCCATTACATTTTCGCCTTTAACTACAATCTCACCTTTTTCGCCTGTAGGAAGTGCATTGCCATCTGAATCACAGATCTTTATCTCAAGAGGTTTTACAAGTTTTCCGCTTGAACCAAAACGGTACTTGTCGGGACCATTTGATGAGAGTACTGGGGTTGCCTCGCTCAAGCCGTAGCCCTGGAACATAGGAATGCCTATTGCACAGTAGAATTTCTGGAGGTCCTTGTCCAGCAAGGCGCCGCCGCCAACGAAGAATTTCAGTTCGCCGCCAAAGTTCTCCCTTACTTTTGAGAAGAGGATCTTGTCATACAGTGCCACAAGAGGTTTGAGGATGATTCTCCACCCTTTTGGAACTGCATTGCCCTCACCATGGTAAAGCTGCGAGATCTTTACAGCCTGCTCAAACATCTTTACAACTTTAGGGCCCTTGGCCTTGATGCCGTTTTCAATGTTTTTCTTGAAAGTCTTTGCAAGTGCAGGTACGCTTAGTATGAAGTTAGGTTTAACCTCCTTTATGTTCAGTGGAATGTTCTTCAATGTCTCAAGCGGTGTCCTTCCCACCTGTACGGTAGCGGCAGTGGCTCCCTGTGACATCATGATATAGAATCCTACCACGTGGGCAAAACAGTGGTCCAATGGAAGGATAATAAGGGTCCTCCAGGTTTCATCTATATCCATAAGGGTAAGTGACTGCTCCACATTGGCTGTGTAGTTCCTGTGGGTGAGGATTACACCTTTAGGGTCTGCTGTTGTTCCCGACGTATAAGTAATGGTAGCATAATCATCATTCTGGATAGACTGTCCTACAGCAAGGAACTCCTCCATGGTATGGCTTGCAAGGAACTCTTTTCCCATTGCCATCACATCCTCTACAAAAATCTCCTTCTCCTGATAGGAGTCAATCTTGTCGAGAACAATAACTTTCTCAATAAGAGGAAGTTTGTCGAGGATAAGCCTTACTTTGCCAAGCTGTTGTTTTGATACCATTATGTATTTTACCATTGCGTGCTCCAGACGGAACATCAAATCGTTGCTCTCTTCAAGCTTTATTGAAAGGGGAACGTTGATGGCTCCTGCATAGAACATTGAAAGCTCACCAATTACCCACATGTTTCTACCCTCAGAAAGAAGGGCCATTGTGTCACCTTTCTTTACCCCCAAAGCCTGAAGGCCGGCACCAAGGGCATAAACTTTCTCCTGCACCTGTGTATAAGTTGTAGGCTCAAAGACTTTATCAGTCTTCTCCAGCAGGAAAGTATTGTTAGGGTATACTTTTACTGAATTCTCAAATAAGTCTATTATAGTCTTTTTCATCTCATTAGGTTTTAAAGCGGGTGTAAAGATAATCAAAAATTCCTATTGCCGTATCTTGCGGCTCCTAAAGAGGGCGGGGCAGGGTTTTGCTTGTAATTGTGGCAAAATTTTCCTACCTTTGCGCCCTATTTTTTGGGGATACCCAAGTTCTTGATTAATAAATAAATAAAATATACAAGATGAAAGTTGAACAAGTTAAGGTTAACGATTTGACTTATCAGTTGAACGTTAATATTGAGAAAGCTGATGCTCAGGAGAAAAAGAAAAAAGCTTTGAATGAGTACAGAAAGAAAGTTGAGATCAGAGGTTTCCGTAAAGGTATGGCTCCTATGTCTCTTGTAGAGAAAATGCATGGTATCCAGGCATTGGTGGAGACTGTAAACCAGATGATTTCTGAGGCTATCAACAACCACATTGCTGAGAACAAACTTAACATTTTGGGAGAGCCGCTTCCAAACGAGGAGAAACAGAAGGAGATTGACTGGGAGAACGACGAGAGCTACGAGTTTGTATTTGACATTGCACTTGCTCCACAGGTTGAGTTTACCCTAAGCAAGGATGACAAGATCGTTTCATACAACGTGGCAGTTTCAGAGGAGGCTAAAAAGGCATATAAGACAAACATGCTTAAACAGTTCGGCAAGTTGGAGAACACTGATTCTGTAAAAGAGGAGGACTTCATCATTGCAGACCTTGAGCAGGGCGAGAACAAGGTAGAGGGCACTTACATCACACTTCGCCAGATGGCAGAGGAGGCTAAAGGCCAGTTCCTTGGCAAAAAACCTGGTGAGAGCTTTGAGGTAAACGTACACGAGACTTTCGTTAACGAGACCGACAGGGCTGCTCTATTGAAAGTTAAGAAAGAGGAGCTTGCTTCAGTTGAGCCAATGTGGAAAGTAACCGTTAAAGAGGTTAAGACTTTCGTTGAGGCTGAGCAGACTCAGGAGATCTACGACAGAATGTTCGGCGAGGGCGTTGTAACTGACGAGGCTGGCTTTGAGGCTAAAGTTGCTGAGAGAATCGCTTTGGAGTACAAACAGGAGTCTGACTTCCGTTTCGTTCTTGACGCTAGAGAGTACCTTTTGAACAAGACCAACATTGAGCTTCCAGAGGAGTTCATGAAGAGATGGTTGTTCACTATCAACGAGGGCAAGTTCACTATGGAGGACATTGAGAAAGATTTCGCATTGTTCTGCAAAGATTTCCGTTGGCAGATGATCAGCCAGTACATCATGCGTGAGCAGAAAATGGAGATCACCCGTGAGGAGGTACTTGCTGCAGCAAAACAGATTGCAAAATACCAGTTTGCAATGTACGGTCTTAACGACGTTCCAGAGGAGCAGTTGAACCACTATGCAGAGAGCATCCTTGCAAACGAGAAAGAGGGCAGAAGAATCGTTGAGAAAACTGAGCAGGACAAAGTTATCGGCTATGTTAAGAGCGTAGTAACTTTGGAGGAGAAAGAGATCTCAATTGAGGATCTTCAGGCAATGAACAACTAATTTCTTCCCGACAGATAAACAGAGAGGGCAGCCCGTTGTGGCTGCCTTTTTTTGTGTGCAGCTGGTGGAGTATTTCGTCCACGTTTTGAGGGTTGTGCATGGATGTTTTGCGCTGATGGAGTATTTTGTCCACGTTTTGAGGACTGTACGTGGATGTTTTGCGCTGATGGAGTATTTTGTCCACGTTTTGAGGGTTGTACGTGGATATTTTACACTGGCGGAGTATTTCCTCCACGTTTTGAGGTGTGTGCATGGATATTTTGTGCTGATGGAGTATTTCGTCCACGTTTTGATGGTTGAAACGTGGATATTTTGCACTGGTGGAGTATTTAGTCCACGTTTTGAGGGTCGTACGTGGATATTTTACACTGGCGGAGTATTTCCTCCACGTTTTGAGGGCTGTATGTGGATGTTTTGCGCTGGTGGAAGGAACAGGTCTGTGTCGGGAAGGAGAGTTGCATATGTTGCTGAAAATTATTATATTGTGGCGAATTGTAAAACTGATGCCTATGAAAAGATTTGTTTTTATGGCAATGGCTTTGTTGCTTGCCGTTACTGTGAATGCACAGGATATTCAGCAGAAGTATGAGGAGGCGGTAAAACTGCTCAATTCAGATACTGATGGGGCAAAAGCCTTCATTGAACAGTGGGGGAAGGAGGAACCCAAGAATCCGGAACTGTATTCCCTTTGGTTCAACTATTATTTTGCAAAGTCTTTGCAGAGTGTTGTGGAGTTGTCACCTGAGCCTGCGGCGAATGCCAACGGTTTAGTAATTACCGATTCTACAGGAAAGAAAGTGGGATACCTTCAGGAAAGGACCTTTTATAATGATACTCTGTTGCAAATGGCATTCAGCTGGTTGGACAAGGGTATTGCTGCAAACCCCGACCGTCTCGATTTCTATTTTGGCAAGGCTACCGCGGCGTTGCGTGCAGACAAGGACAGAGTGTGTGTTGAAACTGTGGTTAAGGCAATGGACAGGGCTCAAATTATTGGGACAAAATGGATCTGGACTTTTGGAGAATCAAGGGAAAGTGAGCCTAATCTTCTTACTGAGTGCGTGCAGGATTTTTTTATCAGTTTGTACCAGAAAGGGAATATGGAACAGGCTCAAGCGCTGATTGAGGCTGCCGCTGCGAGATATCCGGGAAATATCATGTATATATCAAACGCAGGAATCCTGGCGCTCACTAAAGGAGATTTGAATAAGGCGCTTGACAAATTCCTTCAGGCAGAGAAATTGGACATGAAGGACCATGTTGTATTGTTGAACATTGCCTACACATATAAGGAACTTGGCAATAAGGAGAAGGCCAAAGAGTACTACCTGAAGGTGAAGGAATATTGCAGTCCTGAAATTGCGGCCCAGGCAGAGCAGCTGATGCAGGAACTGTAAGTCTGGTATATATAAAATGAAATGAGGGAGACCCGGGTCACCCTCATGAAAAATTACTCATTCTGCGAGATCAACTCCCGCCTAACACTATTTATTACCACATGCCTGGAGGAGGTGTCATTCCGCCCATTCCAGGTCCGCCACCCGGGAATCCTCCCTGAGGGGGCATTGGACGGCCGCCTTGCTGGCCCTGGCCGCCGCGAGGGGCATTCTCCATCATAAACATTTTCTGAATCTGCTGAGGGTTGAGGAATTTTGCAAACTCCCAATAGTATTTCTCCTTAACGTCAATAAGGGCCTTCTCCCTCTTGAATCCGTTGAGAATATTCTTCTCTACCTCTTCATCTGTTGGTAGAGGTGGTTGCTCGTCTTTGGCTTTTTTGCCGGATTTGCTGTTGGGAGCAAGCATCCCTTTCATGCGTGGATATTTCTCCTGAACTGCCTTGCACTCCTCTTTGTACAGTACATATACTTTGGAGAATTCATCTGCCTGCCGGTTGTTGAGCTCCAGTGCCTTTATGATTCTTTGTGCCTGTTTTTTTGGATCTCTTTGCTGTGGCTGTGCCATTACTGCTCCAGCAATAAACATTGCTACTGCTGCCATAAATAAAATCTTCCCTTTCATATCACTGTTTTTATGATTTTTTGTTGATTATTTGACCAATTTGAAATGGAAAGGTTTAATTAACCCGGGAAGATTTATTATTTTTGTAAGAATTCCCCCAATTGAGGTGTATATAGTGTAGAGAAATATAAAACAAGAGATATGACAGAGTTTGAGAAATTTGCCAGAGGGCATATGGGAATCAGTTCGTTGGCATTGGACAGATTTCAGAAGATAAACAATGTGTACAGAGTTCCGCAGGCAGTGGCGGCTGTACCGCAGAATGCATATATCAATCCTACAATTATAGAGGAGAGGCAGATGAACGTGGCTGTAATGGATGTGTTCTCACGTCTTATGATGGACCGCATCATTTTCCTTGGATGTCCTGTAACCGATGATGTTGCAAATATCATCCAGGCACAGCTGCTTTTCCTTGATTCAACCGATTCATCATCAGATATCCAGCTGTACATCAACTCTCCAGGCGGCAGCGTGTATGCAGGACTTGGCATCTATGATACAATGCAGCTTGTAAACTCTGATGTTGCAACCATCTGTACCGGTATGGCAGCTTCTATGGCGTCTGTACTTCTTACAGCAGGTGCAAAGGGCAAGAGAAGCGCACTTCCTCACAGCCGTGTGATGATTCACCAGCCAATGGGCGGCGCAGAGGGGCAGGCATCAGACATTGAGATTACTGCAAGGGAGATTATAAAATTGAAGCAGGAACTTTATGAGATTATCTCGGAGCACTCGGGCAAGAGCGTGAAGCAGATTCACAAAGATGCAGACCGCGACTATTGGATGACAGCCAAAGAGGCAATGGAGTATGGAATGATTGATGAAATCCTAACAAAGGCAAACAGACACAATGAGCAAAAATAAAGGTTATAATCCCGACGAATTCTGCTGTATCTGCGGACGAGGAGGGAATGAGGTGAAGATGCTTGTTGCAGGAAACTACGGTTTCATCTGCAACGAGTGCGCCCAGCAGGCAAATGACTTCTTCAAGGAGCAGTTTGCCCAGCAGGCAAAGGCAAAGAGCGGGGAGATGAAGCTCCTGAAACCAAAGGAGATTACCGCATTTTTGGACAATTATGTGATTGGCCAGGAAGAGGCAAAGAAATTCCTTTCAGTGGCTGTATACAACCACTACAAGAGGGTGATGCACCAGCTTGACAAGAAAGGTGGCAAGAAAGGTTCTGCAGAGGATGATGACCTTGATCTTGAGAAATCGAATATCCTTCTTGTAGGTCCTACCGGTACCGGCAAGACCCTTCTTGCAAAGAGCATTGCAAAGATGCTTAACGTGCCGTTTGCAATTGTGGATGCAACTGTACTTACAGAGGCAGGTTACGTTGGAGAGGATGTGGAGAGTATCCTTACCCGTCTCCTTATGGACTGCGACTACGATGTGGAGAAGGCACAGCGCGGAATTGTATTCATTGACGAGATAGACAAGATTGCCCGCAAGAGCGACAACCCTTCAATTACCCGTGATGTTTCCGGTGAGGGTGTGCAGCAGGCAATGTTGAAGCTCCTTGAGGGCAACGTGGTGAACGTGCCGCCTCAAGGTGGAAGAAAGCATCCGGAGCAGAGAATGATTGCTGTTGATACCACCAACATCCTGTTCATCTGCGGAGGTGCATTTGAGGGAATTGAAAGGAAGATTGCACAGAGGCTCAATACACAGGTTGTGGGCTACGGAGCACAGAAGAAGACTGCTTCAATTGACAAGAAGGACCTTCTGAAATATGTGGCTCCGCAGGACCTGAAATCTTATGGACTTATCCCGGAGATCATAGGCCGTCTTCCTGTACTTACATATCTTCATCCGCTTGGCAAGGAGGCTTTGCTTGATATCCTTACCAAACCTAAAAATGCATTGGTTAAGCAGTATACAAGGCTGTTTGAACTTGATGGTGTTGCCCTTGAGATTGCCCCAGAGGTTCTGGAGTTCATTGTGGATACTGCGGTTGAATACAGTCTTGGTGCCCGCGGATTGCGCTCAATCTGTGAGGCTATAATGCTGGATGCGATGTATGAGGCTCCGTCGGGAAGGAAGAAGACTTTGAAGATTGACCTTCCTTATGCGAAGGAGAAGGTTGCGAAATTCACCGGTGCGTTGATATTAAATTAAAATACATACATATATGAAAGAGTATATACAGAAAAATGAAGAGAGATTCTTGGAGGAATTGTTTGAGATTCTGCGCATTCCAAGCATCAGCTCATTGGAGGAGAACAAGGGTGACATGGTAACTTGCGCCAATAAGCTTGTAGAGCTTCTTTTGGCTGCCGGTGCAGACAGTGCTGCGGTTTATGAGACTGCGGGTCATCCTGTAGTTTTTGGTGAGAAGAAAGTGGATCCTGCTCTTCCTACAGTTTTGGTTTATGGCCACTATGATGTGCAGCCTGTAGATCCTATCAACCTTTGGAAATCACAGCCTTTTGAACCTGAGATCCGTGACGGTGCAATTTATGCGCGCGGAGCAAATGATGACAAGGGCCAGCTGTTCATGCATGTTAAGGCGTTTGAGTATCTTGTTAAAGAGGGCAAATTGCGCCACAATATAAAATTCATCCTTGAGGGTGAGGAGGAGATTGGTTCACCTTCACTTGCTGCTTGGGCTACTGAGCACAAGGAGATGCTTGCATGTGATGTGATCCTTGTTTCTGATACAACAATGATTTCAGAGAAGGTTCCAAGCATCAACTGCGGTATGAGAGGCTTGGCTTACCTTGAAGTTGAGGTTACAGGCCCTAACAAAGACCTTCACAGCGGTCACTACGGTGGAGCGGTACACAACCCAATCAATGCCCTTTGTACAATGATTGACTCTTTGATTGATGAGAAGGGCCACATTACTGTTGAGGGCTTCTATGACAACGTTGTTGAGCTTTCTGCTGAGGACCGTGCAATGTTCGCACGTGCTCCATTTGATATGGAGGAGTACAAGGAGTCTTTGGATATTGAGGAGGTTAAAGGTGAGGAGGGCTACTCTACACTTGAGAGAACCGGTATCCGTCCTTGTCTTGATGTGAACGGTATCTGGGGCGGCTATATTGGAGAGGGTGCAAAGACAGTACTTCCTTCGGTTGCCCATGCAAAGATCTCAATGAGACTTGTCCCTAACCAGGATTGCGAGGAGATTGCCCAAAAGTTTGAGAAACACTTCTACAAGATTGCCCCTAAGACAGTTAAGGTTAAGGTTACCCCTCATCATGGCGGTAACGGATTCCTTATGCCAATTTCATCTCCAGCTTACAAGGCTGCTGCAAAGGCTGTTGAGGAGGTTTATGGAATTGAGCCTGTACCAAGCCGCGGCGGCGGAAGTATTCCAATCCTTGCAGACCTGCAGAAGATCCTTAATGTAAATCCATTGCTTATGGGCTTTGGCCTTGAGAGGGATACCATCCACTCTCCAAATGAGAGCTACCTTTTGAGCCAGTTCCGCAAAGGAATGGAGTCAATTGCACTGTTCTATAAATACTATTAGAATTATGACATACACAGAACTATACGAGCAGATTAAAGCCAAGAAATCATTCTTGTGCGTAGGATTGGACTCAGATCCAACCCTTTTCCCGGAGTGCCTTAAAGGTGTAGAGAACCCAATCTTTGAGTTCAACAAGGCAATCATTGATGCTACTGCACCTTACACTGTAGCATACAAGCCAAACACCGCCTTCTATGAGGCAGAGGGCCTTGACGGCTGGAAACAGCTTGAGATGACAGTGAAGTACATTAAAGAGAAATACCCTGAGATCCTTATCATTGCAGATGCAAAGCGCGGTGATATTGGAAACACTGCAAAACGTTATGCAAAATGCTTCTTTGAGAGCATGCCATGCGACGCTGTAACCCTTGCACCTTATATGGGTAAGGATTCAGTGCAGCCGTTCCTTGATTACAAAGGCAAATGGTCTGTAGTGCTGGCACTTACCTCAAACGCAAGCGCAAACGACTTTGAGATGCTTTCTGTGGGTGAAATGCCTCTATATGAGAAGGTAATTAAAACCACAATGAGCTGGGGCAGCCAGGAGGACATCATGTTTGTAGTGGGAGCAACCCGTCCGGAGAAACTTGCGGAGATCCGCCAGTATTGTCCCGACAACTTCTTCCTTGTTCCAGGCGTAGGCGCCCAGGGCGGCACAGTTGACGAGGTAGCCAAATATGGCCTAAACTCTCACTGCGGTCTGTTGGTGAACTCTTCACGCGGAATCATCTTTGCAGACAAGAGCGAAAACTTTGCAGCAGTTGCCGGCGAGAAGGCAAAAGAGCTTGCAGACCAGATGGCAAAATGGTTGTAGGAATCTGCTGAGATTTTTATTGGAGCACCCGTGATGGGTGCTCTTTTTTTGTGCTTTGAAAGAAACTCATTGCATGGTCCCAACGGGGTACTGATGCAAACTTTACAGCACATACCTGATCCCCTTGAAAGGATATGTCTGCACGGAGCCGTCCTGGTGCTCAAGGATTACACAGCCGTAAGGATCAACACCTGTGATGCGGGCGGTGATGGTTCTGCCGGCGGCCATTTTTTCTGCTGGCATGTCTGCCGGAGCATTTGCATCAATCTCTATGAACTGGTGCCATTGGTTGAACCTGTAGAGGCAATCAAGATACTCCCGGTTTAGCTCTTTGGCAAACCCCTCCTCAAGTTCTTCGTATGCAGTGAAAATATAGCCCAACAGCTGGGAAAGTTCTTCCCGACGGTCATATGTTCCATCCGGCACACTGGCAGATGCGGCGCCGGAAGATGCAAGCGCTTCTGTCTCCAGCAGCAGCGATGTGGGGTTGGGGGCGTCTGACATAAATTCCCTCTGGTTGAGGTTGAGCCCTATTCCAATTATGCTTGCTGACAATTTGTCACCGCTTATGGAGTGCTCTATGAGCATGCCGCAGATTTTTTTGTTCCCGATGTATATATCATTGGGCCATTTTATCTGGGCGGGCAGTCCCTTGCTGCAAAGGTATCTGCATACCCCTATGGCAGCCACTTCTGATATGGCAAACTGCTGTGCAGGGGAGAGGAATGTTGGCTTGAAAAGTATTGAGAATGTGAGGTTTTCGGCCGGCTTGCTTTCCCATTTGTTGCCTCTCTGGCCTCTTCCTGCTGTCTGAAAATCTGCAATCCACACTGTCCCTTCAGCCGCATTGGCCATTTCTCTTGCAGCTTGGGTGTTTGTGGAGTCTATGGTTTGGTACCACTTTATGTCAACATTTTTCTCCATAATTATATTTGGCGAAATATTTGCAGTATCTTTGCAAAGCAAAATTAATGATTTACACTTAAAATTTAAAGAAAGTGGCTACTAAAAAAGAGACAACAAAAGCAGCTTCCCTTAAGAAGAGAGTGGCAGCTAAAAAGGCAACAGCAGTGAAAGAAGAGAAAGTGGTGGAGATTTTGGGCCCTACAGAATTGGCAATCAAGACTATCGTTGAGGCTATTCAGGATAAGAAAGGCAAGAATGTGTGTACTTTGGATTTGTCGGGAATAGGAACATCAATTTGCGACCATTTTGTTATCTGTAATGCAGATTCTACTCCTGCAGTTCTTGCGATTGCAGACAATATTGAGGAGGAGATGCTTGTAAAATGCAATACAAAGGTGTTGCGTCAGCAGGGTAAGGAGAATGCTTTCTGGATCATTATGGACTATTCTGATATTGTTGTGCATATTTTCCAGACAGAGTACAGGGAGTTCTACCGTTTGGAGGACTTGTGGGCAGATGCCGTTAAGAAAGTATACGAAGACGAGGAGTAAAAAATGGCTAATAAGAAACAGCAGAAACAGCAAAAACCAAAATTCAGTGCAGTATGGATATATGTGCCTCTATTGTTTATGATAGGGTATATGTATTTCTTTGGTGCAAATGGGGGAGATCCTGTTAAGAAAGAGTGGTTTGAGGTAAAGGAGCAGATGATTCCGCAGGGAGATGTGGAGAAGATTACATTTGTTTCCAATGAAAAGTTGGCAGAGGTTACCATCAAGAAGGACAGCCTTTCAAAGTACAAGAACATGTTTGGAGGGAGGGAGCCTAAATACGGCCCTCATTTCTTCTTCAAGGTGTCGGGAAATTTTGAGGCTGAACAGCAGTTTGAGCAGGCCAGAGCGGCGTTGCCGGAAGACAAGCGCTTTTCTGTAGAGATTGAGGAGAGGACAAACTATCTTGGCAAGGCCTTGGACTGGCTTCTGTTCCCTCTTATACTTTTGGCATTGTGGTTCTTCTTCTTGCGCAACATGTCAAAGAATGTTGGAGGAGGTGCAAACGGTGGCGGTATTTTCAATGTTGGAAAATCGCAGGCAAAACTGTTTGACAAGGACAACAATACCAAGGTTACATTCAAGGATGTGGCTGGCCTTGAGGAGGCAAAGATTGAGGTGATGGAGATTGTGGATTTCTTGCGCAATCCTGCAAAATATACAGCGCTTGGTGGAAAGATTCCTAAAGGAGCTTTGCTTGTAGGTCCTCCGGGCACCGGAAAGACCTTGTTGGCAAAGGCCGTTGCTGGAGAGGCAAATGTACCTTTCTTCTCAATTTCAGGTTCTGATTTTGTGGAGATGTTCGTAGGTGTGGGTGCTTCGAGGGTAAGGGATCTGTTCAAGCAGGCTAAAGAGAAGGCTCCATGTATCGTGTTCATTGATGAGATTGATGCGGTAGGCAGGGCCAGAGGCAAGAATACCGGCTTCTCTTCAAATGACGAGAGGGAGAATACCCTTAACCAGCTTCTTACCGAGATGGACGGTTTTGGCACAAACAGCGGTGTAATCATCCTTGCTGCCACCAACCGTGCTGATATCCTTGACAAGGCATTGATGCGTGCCGGCAGGTTCGACCGCCAGATATATGTTGATCTTCCTGAACTCAAGGAGAGGGAGGAGGTATTTAAGGTGCACCTTGCAAAGCTTAAGCTTGATCCCAATCTTGATACTTCGTTCCTGGCTAAGCAGACTCCAGGGTTTTCAGGTGCAGATATAGCGAATGTCTGCAACGAGGCGGCCCTTATTGCTGCCAGAAACAACAAGAAGTTTGTGGAGAAACAGGATTTCTTGGATGCAATTGACCGTATTGTGGGCGGTTTGGAGAAGAAGAGCAAGATTATCCCTCCTGCAGAGAAGAGGACAATTGCGTTCCATGAGGCTGGTCATGCTACTGTAAGCTGGCTTCTT
>CALCHD010000230.1 GCA_937901105.1 uncultured Bacteroidales bacterium
GACGTAAGTCTGCCTTGTTTGTCATATTGCAGGCCGTAGGTTTCCTGCGTTTGTGAAGCCTGCTGTGTGGCCCATTCGCTTATATTGCCGCTGTAGAGCGGGGTGGTTCCTTTGCTTGTGTTGTAATAACTCAAGGTCTGGCTGTAGATGTTTGATGAGCCATTCTTGGCTGTTGAGGTTGTTGCCCAGCCTTGGATGTTGTAGGCTTGGGTTTCTGCTACGCCGTTGCCGAATGTGCGTTTTGTAACTCGGCCCAGGTCATCATAAGCATATGTTACAGTTGCAGCTGCCGCGTTGTTTACTTTGGTTGTCTCTGTAAGGAGTCTTCCTCTGGTGTCATAAGTACAACTGGTGAGCTTGGTTGTACTGCCGCATATCTCTTCCTTGGCTGTGATATTGCCGTTGAAGTCATATTTGTAGCTTGTGCGGCAGATATTGCCATTGGGGTATCTTGTTACAGTCTGCAGCAGTTCCCTGCGGTTATTGTAGTAGTATGCCGTCTCCTTGTACTGCTGGGATGTACCCTCTGCAAGGAGTAGATGCCTCTCATATTTGAGGTTACCGTGGGTTGAGGTAGAGAGGTCGGACTGCGCCACTGTGCTTGTTGCGGCAAAAGGGAGTGATGAGGCAGTATTGGATGATGAGCTGTAAGTGTAGCCATAGTATCTTCCGCTGTAGAGTATCTTCACTACCGTTATGTCAGTAGCGTTTGCCGGGATGTTAGGGTTTGAGAGATTCTCATATATGTTGTGGAACGATGCCGCACTATATAGCCCTTGCAGTGAACTGCGGGTGCGGGATGTAGAGACTAGTGTCTTCTCTGCAATACGGCTCAGATTGTCATATGTGGTGTATATCCACTGGTTGCTTTGTCTCATATTGCCGTCCTGGTACATAACGTTTCTCTTCCCCTTGTCATAGACATAGTATTCCGGCTCCCTGCCCGGTTGGCGTTTCTCAATAATATTGCCGTTGCCATCGTATGCGTAGATATAGGAATATTGTTGTGCTATGGTGTGGGTGTAGGAGTAGCTGCCTCCATTGGCAAGGGCAGTGCTGCCCTGTGGAGACACAACCCATACCAGACGGCCAAGATAATCGTAACTGTAGTATGTGTCTGCATAGGTTGAACCGGAGATGAGGCTTCTTTCCAATACCACATTCCCCTTGAAGTCTTTGTACTCTATTTTTACTCCTCCATCTTCATCTGTAGCTGTTGTCTTGTGCAGTGATGATGCAGGGTAATATGTTGCAGCCAGCGATGCCGTAGAGAGCACCCCTGCAGTGCCGAAGGATACCTTCAGGCACAGAACCTCATTTGCGGCGTTGGTGGAGTAGGTAAACGTTGCCTGTTTGGAGGTGTATGCGCTTCCACTCTTTTGCTGGGAGCTGATACGGCCCAATGATGAGGCTTCATAGATGTTCCGGTTGTATGCGCAGGCTCCATCAGCAGAGGAGTAAAGGCCGGTGTAGTATGCCTGCTGCGCAGAAAGCGGCGAACTCTCTTTGGCAAGGGCGGAGCTGTTGCCTGCATAAGGGAGGTATATAGTGGCATCCTCTCTCATATGGGCATCGTATACGATAGGGGTTATCACGTTGGTACCACGCGATGAAGCCCCTATGTTTATTATCTGTTCGGGATATCCAAGGCCGTTATAGAAGGTAATGTCATCATACCAGGAGGTGGCTGAGGCGTTGGTGTATATGCGTTTTAGTATCCAGTTGCCCGGGATGTTGAACTTTACGTCAGTTGGGGTATCGCCGCCGGGATCCGGTCCCGGGTCTGGCTCAGGAGCTCCTTCCTGGATAATGGTGAGAGTTTTTGAGGTGTTGCCCTGAATAACAATTGTGCGTTCAAGAGTGCTGTCGTTTTCCAGTATTACGAACGTGATAGAGTTGGAAGCCAGCTGCTGGACATATAAAGGCGATCCAGATTCTTTTTGGATGTAGTTATTCAACTCTTCAATGTAGTAATCTGGGTTATATGGTATATTGCCGGGCGTGTATGTTACATTTGCAGATACTGACGTCACAGTGTAATTAACCGTTACTTCGGTAGCCTCTTCAAAGGCTATCTGCTGCAGATGTATTGTATACTCTTCAGCTCTGGATGCTGTTGCTGCAAAAAGCAAAAGGCTCCATAGCATCATTATCTTGTGTCGTATAGTTTTCATTGTGCAGGTGTTTTAGTGTTAGAGGACTATTGCCTGTTGTCGGGAGAATAATAGTTGCTTCCCATTTTATGCCCTAAGGTATTGAGGATATCCAGCAGTTTGCCTGTGCTGTTGTATGTATATGTCTCGGTTGTACCATTTGGGTGTCTTACTTTTGTCAATCCGGTCATTGGACTGTAGTGGTAGGTTGTAAGGAGAATGTTGCCACTGGCGTTGATGTTTGTGGCTATACTCTCTGTTATCCCCTCAGGCAGAGGCGCACTGCTGAAGTACTGGCTGATACTGCTGCGGGAGGCATTGGAGGCCGTGCCTACAAGGTACAGGCCGTTGTAGCCCCAGATGTATGATGTAGGGATGTTGTTTGAATCATAGCTCTCCAGCAGATTCCCGTAAGTGTCATATAGGGTGTATCTCCGTTCTGTATCCCAGGTACTAGCAACTGGGTTGTAGCTGTATACGGCTGAAGGCTTGATCATGTTGTTTATGGAGGCGTAGGTGTACTTCTTGCCTGCGGACAGTTTTTCAGTGCCGTTTTCCACTATACTTATTGTTTGGGTTACCGGGTATGCGTACATGTTACGGCTGACCATAGTGGTGAAGATTTCTGCTTCTGCTGTATGGTCTGACGGGTATGTATAGCGGGTTATCTCCACGGTGCCGTCGCTGGCTGTTGTGGTGATGGAGCTGGTCTGCCCCATGCTGTTGTAGGCATAGCTTTCGCTGCGGGTTATGGATATGCCGTTGTTGGTCTCCTTCTCAGTCTTGGATACAAGGCGGTAATTGTCTGTAAGGACTATGCTCTGTCCAAACTTGCGGATAAGGTAGACCGGGTGGTAAGTGAGAGACAAGGCTCTTGTGGTATCATAGGTGTACGTGGTCTCCTTTATAGGGGTGGAGTTGCCTGCAGCATAAATCTCATGCTTGAGAAGTTTGCCTCGTTCAGCTTTACGGGAGACTAGGGGAGCCACGATGTTTCGGATGGCAGTATTGGTTGTGATTCCCCACTCGCCTTGTTCTGGAGTACGCTCGTTTACCACATCACTTATCTCTATTGCATCCCTATATTTGTATGACATGGCGCTGTTGGAGAAGTGGAATGTCTCTTTGCTGCCATCTGAGTTGGTTTGTGTTACAGTGGCATATTCTATATGGGAGCCGCTGTGGGAGAGAAGACTGTTTGACCAGTAGTTGATGTTTTCCTCTATGTGGTTGCCTGCGCGGGCTGAGTAGGTGAGCCAGTATTTGGGGAAGTGGAGGAGTATTCCACTGCTGGAGCCGTCGGGAAGAGTATATGTATATGTCTTTTTGTTCACCTGTGAGCCGTCTTCCAGATGGTTGGAGACAGATTTGATGCGCAGGCCTCCGC
>CALCHD010000231.1 GCA_937901105.1 uncultured Bacteroidales bacterium
CTCACGCAGGCGATAGGCTGAGTTAGACCTTTTTGGTCAACGAAGTCTATCGACTAAGTAGAAACGACGCATAATGCCCGAAATGGGGGCTTAAAAACGTTCGTCAATCGTATAAGTTTCCACAAGCTCTTTCACCGGCATTTTGGAAACGGTGCCGTACGCTGGGTTCATAACCCTGGCATTCTTGCCACTGATGGCATATAGGACTATATAATGGAGAGTGCCGTCTTTCTCTCTGGTGTGTACAATGGCAGGGAGACGCAGCTGCATAAGCTCTTCGGCATCCTTTTCCTTGGAAAGTAGCCCTTGGGCCTCAAAGCCCATTTTCAGTGCAGCATCTATGATCCCCTGCATTGAAATCCCGTCGGGAGTACATCCGCTGTCTCTCCTTATTTGTGCCAGGGAGGATGATATTCCATAATACGCGGCAACGGATGCGAGGCATGCCGCCCCGCAATCATATTTGTAGTGCTGCTT
The DNA here is from genome assembly GCA_937901105.1 of uncultured Bacteroidales bacterium. Classification (GTDB taxonomy): domain Bacteria; phylum Bacteroidota; class Bacteroidia; order Bacteroidales; family UBA932; genus Egerieousia. Next base: position 478 of record CALCHD010000231.1, read on the forward strand.
TACCTTTATCCTGTTGTTGAGGATGACCTGCTGTGAGAAGAATTCCATACCTGAACCATTTTTGCAAAAATGGCAAGGCAAGGGGAATTATGCCAGATTTAGGGTAAAATTTACCCTCATAATTTTTTTTAAGAAAATAAATTATGCAAAAAAGGGAAAAATTCCTTGGTGAAATGCATCAGGAACCCATATCCTTTGGAATCGTTGAGAACTTCTTGTGGAATTAAATTTAAAATGCTGTTAAGGTAATTTATTGCAGAAACTGCAATTCCAAGTATTACAATCGCCTTCAATGCCCCAAAAAGAAGGCCCAAAAGACGGTTTACCCAACCTAGCAGGGAGAGTTTTACTATGCTCTCTATCCCTTTCCCAATGAAATGGGCAAGAATCACCACCACTATGAAGATTACGGCAAACAATATTATATGTAAAGTGTTCTGGGCAATCTCAAGATTGAACCATCCGTTCACTTTTGATGACAGGAATCCTGTGAATCTGCATGCGCACCAGATGCCAAGCACCAGGGCCACTATGCTTACAGCCTGGCTGATGAATCCTTTGAAAAGGCCCCAGATGGCGGCGGCAAGAACTATTGCTATAATGATGATATCTAATGTTGCCATATTCAGTGAGTTAAATTTTCTCCAAAAATAAAGATTTTTTTGCTAAAAATTCACTTGCACTTTAATCCAATAAGAGCAAATAAATGAGTTTTTCGTATTATCTTTGCGGATTAAAATTTTAAAATTATCTCAAAAATGGGTTTTGCTGAATATAAAAATCTTGATTTAGTAGAGATTAACCGCAGTGTTCTTGAGAAATGGAAAGCAGAACAGTGCTTTGAAAATAGCCTTAAGGCAAGAGAGGGGGCGAAGAAATTTGTTTTCTTTGAGGGACCTCCTTCTGCTAACGGCATGCCTGGTATCCATCACGTGATGGCAAGGGCAATCAAGGATGCATTCTGCCGTTTCAAGACACAGAGCGGATATCTTGTGCAGAGAAAGGCGGGTTGGGATACACACGGCCTTCCTGTTGAGCTTGGCGTAGAGAAGATGCTGGGCATTACTAAAGAGGATATCGGAAAGAAGATTACAGTTGACGAATATAATGACGCCTGCCGCAAGGAGGTGATGAAATATACCAAGGAGTGGGTTGCACTTACAGAGAGAATCGGCTACTGGGTGGATATGGACAATCCATATATCACTTATGACAATAAGTACATTGAGACTCTTTGGCACCTTTTGAAGGATATCTACGGCAGGGGACTTCTTTATAAAGGCTATACAATCCAGCCATACTCGCCTGCTGCAGGTACAGGATTGAGCTCGCATGAGCTTAACCAGCCTGGATGCTACCGCGACGTTAAGGATACAACTGTTGTAGGACAGTTCAAAATAAAGAACCCTAAAGCGGAGATGGCACAGTGGGGTACACCTTACTTCCTTGCATGGACAACAACTCCATGGACTTTGCCTTCTAATGTGGCACTTTGTGTGGGTCCAAAGATTGAATATGTTGCAGTACAGACCTACAACTCGTATACTGGCGAGAAGATGACAGCTGTTCTGGCAAAGAGCCTTCTATATTCACACTTCAATAAGAAAGCGGAGGAAATTGCACTAGAGGATTACAAGCCTGGCGACAAGCTTGTACCTTTCAAGGTTGTTGCAGAGTACATGGGACCAGATTTGGTAGGCATGGAGTATGAGCAGCTTATCCCTTGGGTGAAACCTGTTTCAGTTGATGCAGAGGGCAAATGGAGCGACGCTTCAGAGAAGGCGTTCCGCATCATTCCTGGTGATTATGTAACTACAGAGGACGGTACCGGTATTGTTCATATTGCACCTACATTCGGTGCGGACGATGCTTTTGTGGCAAAAGCTGCAGGTATCCCTTCTTTGTTCATGATAAACAAGCTTGGCGAGACCCGTCCTATGGTAGACTTTACAGGTAAGTTCTACTTGATGGAGGAGCTTGACGAGGAGTTTGTAAAGGCTTGCGTGAATGTTGAGCTTTATAAGGAGTACGAGGGCAAATGGGTTAAGAATGCCTACGATCCGCAGTTCACTGTAAACAATGTATTTGATGAGAAAGCTGCGGCTGCAGCTGAGAACTTGGATATCTTCATCTGTCTTATGATGAAAGGTGCCAATAAGGCGTTCAAGATTGAGAAGCATACCCACAACTATCCTCACTGCTGGAGAACCGACAAACCGGTATTGTATTATCCGTTGGATTCATGGTTCATCAGAACCACGGCTGTACAGGATGAGCTGATTGCATTGAACAAGACAATCAACTGGAAGCCGGAGAGCACAGGTACAGGACGTTTTGGCAAATGGCTTGAGAACCTTCAGGACTGGAACCTTTCACGCAGCCGCTACTGGGGTACACCGCTTCCTATCTGGAGAACAGAAGACAAGAAGGAGGAGAAGTGCATAGGTTCTGCACAGGAGCTTTACAATGAGCTTGAGAAATCTGTTGCAGCAGGATTTATGGCTTCAAACCCATTGAAGGATAAAGGATTTGTACCAGGTGATTTCTCTAAAGAGAACTATAATAAGATAGATCTTCACAGACCATATGTAGACAGCTATATCCTTGTATCAGAGAGCGGACAGCCTATGAAGAGGGAGCTTGACCTTATTGATGTATGGTTTGATTCAGGTGCAATGCCATTCGCACAGGAAGGATTGGAGAATCTTGGAAAAGAGCAGTTCGGACAGACAGCAGACTTCATTGCAGAGGGTGTTGACCAGACACGCGGATGGTTCTTCACGCTTCATGCAATCTCTACAATGGTGAACAAGCGCATTGCTTACAAGACAGTGCTTTCAAACGGTCTTGTACTTGACAAGGTTGGAAACAAGATGAGCAAGAGACTTGGCAATGCTGTTGATCCGTTCAAGGCCTTGGATGAGTATGGTGCTGACTCTTTGAGATGGTATATGCTTACCAACGCACAGCCTTGGGACAACCTTAAATTTGACTTTGCAGGTGTTGATGAGGTGAAGAGAAAATTCTTTGGTACACTTTACAACACATACTCATTCTTTGCGTTGTATGCAAATGTAGACGGATTTGACAACAAGGCGCCACAGGTGCCTGTAGAGAACCGTCCGGAGATTGACCGCTGGATTATCTCTTATTTGAACACTCTTGTTAAAGAGGTTAAGGCATGCTATGAGGATTATGATGTAACTACAGCAGGCCGTAAGATCCAGGACTTTGTTTGCGACCACTTGAGCAACTGGTTTGTACGTCTTAACAGAAAACGTTTCTGGGGCGGTTCAATGACAGAGGACAAGCTTGCAGCTTACCAGACATTGTACTCTTGCCTTGAGACTGTAGCAGTTCTTGCAGCGCCAATCGCTCCGTTCTTTATGGAGAGGCTGTTCTTGGACTTGAACGCAGTTTCAGGATTGCATACGGAGACCTCTGTACACCTTGTGCTTATGCCGGAGGTTGAGGAGAAATATATTGACAAGGACCTTGAGGAGAGAATGGCACTTGCCCAGTTGAGCACCTCAATGGTACTTGCATTGAGAAAGAAAGTGAACATCAAGGTGAGACAGCCTCTTGCCAAGATCATTATCCCTGTTCTTGACCCTAAAATCCAGGAACAGCTTGAGAAGGTTAAGAACCTTGTGCTGAACGAGATCAACGTTAAGGAGGTTGAGTTCATTACAAATACAGAGGGATTGATTACCAAGAAGATCAAACCTAACTTCAAGACTTTGGGCAAGAAGTACGGCAAGATGATGAAAGACATTGCTGCTGCTTTTGCACAGTTCTCACAGAGTGACATCTCTGCAATTGAGGCTTCAGAAAACTACACATTTGCATTGCCTGCAGGTGAAGTGACACTTGACAAGGCTGACTACGAGATCACTTCAGAGGATATGCCAGGATGGCTTGTAGCAACTGAAGGCAAGCTTACAGTTGCTATGGACATCACCATAACAGATGCACTTAAGAAAGAAGGTGTGGCTCGTGAGCTGATAAACAGAATCCAGAACTTGAGGAAGGAGAAGGATTTTGAGATTACAGACAAAGTGGAGGTTGCAATTGTAAAACGAGACGATGTTGCAGAATCCCTTGCAGAGTACGCTACATACGTATGTGAGCAGACTTTGTGCGGAAACATCACTCTTGTGGACTCTCTTGAAGGCGCAGATGAGGTAGAGTGGGAAAACGGTGAGATGTTGCATATATCAATTAAGTTGCTAACTTTGTAATAACAAAATCAGATAGTTATGAGTACAGAAGAGAAAGTAAGGTATAGCGATGCGGAGCTGCAGGAGTTCAAGGAACTGATTCTTCAGAAACTTGAGACAGCAAGGCAGGACTACGAGGAGTTGAGGGCTGCAATTACCCACAGCTCAAGCAATGGTGTTGAGGACACATCTCCAACATTCAAGGTGCTTGAAGAGGGCGCATCTTCACTTTCTAAAGAGGAGTCGGGCCAGTTGGCACAGAGACAGTACAAGTTTATCCAGAATCTTGAGGCTGCTCTCATCAGAATTGAGAACAAGACCTACGGAATCTGCAGGGAGACAGGCAAGCTTATCCCAAAAGAGAGGCTGATGCTGGTTCCTCATGCAACCTTGAGCGTAGAGGCTAAAAACAAGAGGTAGCTTTATGAGATTATCCAAAGGTAGCTGGATTTCTCTGTTGGTGATTTTATTGCTTGTTATAGACCAGGTGATAAAATTTGCAGTAAAGCTGAACATGACCATAGGGGAGAGCATCCCTGTATTTGGCGACTGGTTTCAGATCTGCTTCATAGAGAACAACGGCATGGCGTTTGGTATGCAGTTTGGCGGCTCTATCGGGAAGCTCGCATTGAGTCTCTTTAGAGTAGTGCTTATAGGCTTCATAATTGTTTATCTCAGAAGACTGATAAAGAGAGGCGATACCCCCACAGGAGTTCTTGTGGGGCTCGCTCTTGTCCTTGTAGGGGCGGTAGGCAATGTGATCGACTGCCTTTTTTACGGAGAGATTTTCAGTGCATCCACATATACACAGGTGGCACAGCTTTTTCCTCCCGACGGAGGCTATACAGGATTCCTGTATGGAAAGGTGGTGGATATGTTCTACTTCCCTATAATTGAAGCAACCTGGCCGCAATGGATGCCTTTCTGCGGAGGCGAGGATTTCATATTCTTCAGTCCGGTTTTCAATTTTGCAGATGCATGCATATCAGTGGCAGTAGTCTATATGCTTATATTCCAATATAAGTTCTTTGCAAAAGAAGAGGCTGCCAAAGAAAAATAAAAAAAGGCAATCCGTGAGGGCTGCCTTTTTTTGTGACTGTTCCTTTTGACTGCCCATTGGGACGACGTCCTAATGGGCACTTGGTTTATCTTTTTATCTTTTCAATAAGTTTCTGTCGGGAAAAATGGATTCTGCTCTTTACGGTGCCAAGGTGCAGGCCAAGTTCATCAGCTATTTCCTGATACTTGTAGCCGCTGTCGTGCATCTGGAATGGAATGCGGAATTCTGGCTCCAGCGAGTTGACCATTGATGAAAGCTCCCTGAAATTGTAGTCGCTTTCCGGGCTGGCCTCTGAAGGGCGGCTTGTGAGGACAAAATCCTGCACATCCTTGTTGAAGATAGCCTGCTTCTTTACCCGTCTGCGGTAATCGTTGATGAAGGTGTTTTTCATAATGGTGTACATCCAGGCCTTGATGTTGGTCTGCTCATCAAACTTGTCCTGGTTGTAGAGGGCCTTGAAATAAGTTTCCTGAACCAAATCCTTTGCATCATCCATGTCTGCAGTAAGGCTGTAGGCGTACCTTGTAAGAGATGGCTCCAAGCTAATGATCTCTTCGTTGAAATTAGCATTACCCATAATTCCAAAATTTTAATAGAATAACCCAAAAAGTGTTTTAAAGTTTAAAGTGTATTGTGGTTTTTTAAGTTGTTGGTAAGCCGGTCTTTCTTAATGCGAATGTAGTCTTTGATTCTGGCAGAATTATTAACGGAAAATTGCGTTATTGTTAAGATTTTGTGAAATTGTGACACAAAAGTTACGAAATGTTAAAGGGAGGATTTATGGTATTTTCCCTTTCTTCCCGACAGGTATTTCTGTAGTTTTGCAGAAAAAATCAATTTTATTGAAAATAAATTTGGAGAAACAAAAATAATTCCTACCTTTGCAATCCCAAAGCAAACGCGGAGGACTTGGAGAGGTGGCAGAGTGGTCGATTGCGGCGGTCTTGAAAACCGTTGATCTGAGAGGATCCGGGGGTTCGAATCCCTCCCTCTCCGCAATAAACGCTGAAAATCAGCAAATTGCAAAACAAACACCCAGTTTTACACCCAAGAATGTAAAATTGGGTGTTTTTGTGTTTTTTAAAGATGAAACGCATCTTTGCTCAGAAAAAGTGCCTGAATAAAACAAAGCCAACGAAAAGAACAATCAAGTCATGCTCTTTTCGTTGGCTTTTATATCAGTTTAATTGCCTAACCGCAGCAATGTATCAATCCAATATGTGTTCCGGAATGGATACAGTACTTAAAACTCCTCTAATTCGATAGTCTGTATCGGGTACAGTCATTATCATTGTCATATCTATGGGAGCAGGTGATTTGGTCAGAGCATTGCTTATAAGTTCCTCCCAATCCACATCTAAATAGGCTTGAATGATTTGTAACACGTATGAAGAACTGGCATCTTCGCCATACATTTCTATCTGGAAATCATAGAACTCCGACGTAGTGGTTGCGGCATCGGCAGGATTGTGCTTGTATAAGCGTAGGTTGGGAATTGCGTAGTTGGTGGGTGCCGCACCTGTACCGGAATCCAGCGTGATAAAAAACTCGTAACCGTTGTCTTTTAGTATAGGCTTGTTGTCTATGTTATTTTGGTCGAACAGATAGTAGTCATGCGCTCCATTGTTCACTAAAAAGAGTGTGGTGCCTGCCGGTAATACCGGGTGGTTACTGTCATTGATCACGTATGCAAGATAGCAATCTGTAACTTTCACTTCAACGGTTTCCACATCCTTGGTAATATTGTCGGTAATGGTCAGTGTTGTACTTCCCTTCTGCATACCATATAAATTGATGTGTCCTTTTCTGTAATCCTCCTTATCGTTGTATTTTGAGTAAATGGCATTCAATATATTTTCATCCTCTATTGCCAAACTAATATCGCCACTACCGTTTATGATAGGAATAGAAGTAGCATTGCGCTCCAATCGTACTTCATAGTATCTTTTCTCAAGACTGAACGGAGCAAAAGTTTCATTTTCATTATTATTATCGCTGCAAGCCATAGCAAGCAGACACATGATAAAAAGAATCGGGTTGATAAGTTTATTCATCATGGTTATGTATTATTGTTTCTTTATCGTAAATTCCAGCTTCTGAAGTCCCTTCTTATAGACATTGGCAAGGATGAGCGCGTAACGGAGTTCTTCGTCCGGCTTCATGGATTGGGTGATATGGGCAAACTCACTTTCAGGAATGACCTCCTTGAACATCGGACCGGATGATTCGTTGCGCACCAGCCGTATTTCATCCGTAAGCGGTGACAATACAAATGAATAGATTGCCATATAGGGTATTTTATTGAATTTTAGCCAATTCGGATCTGCCTTATCAAGAATACACTCTAACCAAATGCGGGCATTATCATAAGACGGAAGGCTGTGACCATCGGCATAGGAAATTTCTCCATTCTCATTGACAATGATTTCCTTTTCTATGGCATACTTGTTAAAGGGGCACATATCATAGTACTCAATGTCTTCCTCCGAATTGATTTCTTTATCTACAGGTATCTCCGGCTCTGTGACAATACGGTCTTGAAGGATTCTCAACAGCGAATAGGTACGATCTGGTGCATCCATGGGAGGATTGGCGAGAATGGTTCGCTCCACCGAAAGGTAATATTCATGTCCTCTTTCGTATGTAAACCATTTAATACTATTAAAGCCAAGTGGCTCCCATACTCCGGGATTGTCTTCAGACATAACAAGCATGCACTCTACAGGAGTATCACTGCCCCATGGTATGTACGTACCTGTTTCGGCAGAAACGGACATCTTGATTTCATTGACAACATCTTTTGGCTCATCATCGCTGCAACCCACTGCAAGGAAGGCAGTGATTAAAAAAAATGGAATAATAAGCTTATTCATATTCGTATAATTCCCTATCGGCTCTATTGGGCTATTAAATTTATATTGAAAAAACGTGAGCCAACTATGCCACGTCTAAGTGAAGGTCGTAGGAAACCTCTGATACAGATGTAACAATAACAGACCACGCTATATGCGTGAGAACCACTATGTTATCTCTTGTATCAGTTTGAAAATTTCCTACGTTTTCACCTACAAGATAAACATAACGCTTCTTCTTTTTCTTATGTCATGGAGAGGGTTAGTCCAATCCGAATACAAAATTAGTTATTTTATTGATGTTTTGCGATATAGAGAACAGAATTTATAACCTAAATCCTCTATTTTTTCTTGGCTCTTCTGTTTTTCGCAATCCTTCCTGTAACTTCTTCCATTGTTCCCTGAACCATTCGCCTATCGGCTGTCTGTTTATGGTCAGTATCAGTTTGCTATCATCGGTTGGATTCTTTTCCACCTTGAAAATATCATTCTTGATGTCAAACTTACGTCTGTGTTCTTCGGAATAAATCCTACCATTGCATCTGATAGCTTCCTTTTTTGTCAAAATACTGTTTATCATATCTTTGGTAAATCCGATGGCATAACATAGTCTTTCAATTCTCAACATTTCTTTTAGCAATGGGAACCAGTTGAACGCTTTTTCCAAGAATGGTGTTCAATCGTGATATTTCCTTGTCTTTGGTTTCAAGCTCTTGATTATGTATTCCTTGTAGGTTACGAATCTGCTTGCCGTGCTGTTCCTGCATTTGTTGCATCTTGGCTTTTAATTCATCAATACCCTTGTCACGCTTGGCAATTTCATGACGTAAATTCTCATTAGTTTGTTCCAAATCTTTCAATTTTCCGCTTCCGAAAAGAGAACCGACACCGCTTGCTATGGCTGTGGCTGCATCGGTAGCTGCGCTTTTGAGTTTGTCGGTGCGTATTTCCGATTTTACCTGTTTAAGTTCCTGTTCGGCAAGTTCTACCTGTTGTTCTTTATGCCGTTTTGCAGCATCTATGCGTTGTAGTTCGGCTTTCTGTTTTTCAATGATGAAGTCATTGCGTTCCAGATGTTCCTTGCCTGTTTCGGTTTTAGATTGTCCTCGTTCCATCAGGAGAATGTCAGAAGCCAAACTCTGCATTTCGGTCATATCCTCGTCATTGAGTTTACAGCTTTTTCCTGTATCGTGGTTCATCCAGTCGAAAACGATATGAGCGTGATAATTCGGCTTGAACCACTTTCCATCAATTTGGAAACTCTCTCTGTCTTCAGCTTCGGGTTGTCCGCTCAGCCAATGTCCTTCATCTTTGTGCAGGAAGATTTGCAGCGGAGTAATACCCCAGCGTTGTTTGCACTCCTCGCCAAATTTATGCACATCTGCCAATGTGGTGTCCGCTCTGATGAGCAACACCCCCTCACGGATAGGTGAACACCCTGCCACTTTGATGATTTTTCCGTTCTTGCCTTTGCGTTCACGTTCTTTCTCCTGCATGGCACGTCCGGTCTTTTCCTTGACCATCCGTTTGATGTTATCGTAATGTGTCCGCAATTCGGTAGTGCCGAAGTCAGGATTTACCCACTGCTCGTTATCGGTGGAAAGTTTGGAAACGACATAGATTCTGGACTCTCCGATGTTGCGCATGTACTCAGCAGTCCTTCGGTTGTGTGCCTCGCTCGATACGATGTTGCAAGGCTTGATATGTATGCTTGATTTTGTTGCCATAGTTTTTTGTTTATATTATATTACTTTGTTCGCTTCCGCAGTGGGGTTCTTAGGGGTGCAACCCATAAGCGGTGATTGCAAAGAGAGGGTCACTCTTTGCTTGGGGTTCTCAGGGGTGAACGCCCTGAGTGGGTTATTAGGGCAAAGCCCTAATCCCCTCGGGAGAGCCCACAACTACGAAAGCGGAGCGTGTAGTTATAGTGGGCTATAACCGAAAGCCGTTTTTCTTTTTCGGTGGCTGACTGTGCGTCCCTTTTACGGATTGGACTTGCCTGTTTCTTTCAGCCTGTTTCTGTAGGTATTCGTTCAAGTCCTTGCATCCGCTGTAGGTCTGCGAAGCGTCACGGATGTATAAATCCCTGCCGTATTCCATACGGATTTGCCGGAGTGCTTCCATCCCTGCACGGTCATTGTCAAAGAAACAATGGATGCGTTCGTAGCTACCCAAAGGATAGAGAGCCTTGCTTACATTCGATACGGAGTTCAATACAATGTAGTCCTGTCCGTCCAACTCCGGATAATTCGGGCAGCTCTCCTGTCTCAATGTCAGAAAGGAGAGGTAGTCCATGAATCCCTCGAACACATAACACGTTTCCCTTGTTTTCTCTGGCTGTTTGATGTGGGAAATTTCCTTAGGGGCAATACAGCCCTTGAAATAACGGTTACGAATCTCATAGCCGCCCGATATGTTTGGAAAGGCGATGGCGAAATACCGTTTGCCGTTATGGGTGAAGTGCGCTTCACTGCATTCTCTTTTCGCCAGTACAATGTTTATTCCCCTTTCCTGCAAATAGGAGAGCAGGGCAGGAGAAGCAAGCTGTACAATCTCCAATTGCTGAAAACTTGGCTCGGAAAATGATTGCTTGCCAAAAGAAAAAGAAACAGGACGGATGTGTTGTGTCTGTTCCGCTATGCGTTCCAATATATAAGGTATATAGTCGGTAGCATATAAGTGTGAAGCCAGTTCGATGATGCCGCCGCCTTTGCCGAGTGCGAAATCATACCATTGGTTACGTTCGGTATTTACCTTGAACGAGGCTTCGGTTTCTTCCCTTAACGGTGATTTGTACCACAGGTTGATACCCTGTTGTTTGACGGGAGAATATCCCAAACTGTGCAGATAATCTGCTATCTTGATTTGCTTGGCTGTCTGTATATCCATAAAATGATTGTTTTAGTAGTTGGTGAATTGATTTATTTTTCTTTTCGCCCGTACCATTTTAAGAAGTACGGTCTGTATAACCACTTCACTAAATTGTCGTATATATAGAGTACGGCAATAAAGTGAAGCGGTTTATCCATTCCTTGCATCACTTCGCTTTATCCTTAATATATAGACCCACAGAATAAAGTGAAGCGAGTGCAGGTAACGGGTTAATAGTGGAAGTCGGGCATGAATGTGTATTTTCTGCCGTTCTCCTGCACTATCATCCGTTTGTTGCGAAGCATGGTGATGAGCGGTACCGCCTTTTGATGGTTCAGCTTTACACCTATTGACGTATAGCTTTTGATTAAAGCATCTTCCAGTTCCTTGTAACCGTATTCCTTTTTCAACCCGAAAACTGCTTCCAATGCGATACGGTGCTGCTGTTCGGTGATATGCCTGTAAGGGTCGAACTTTTCTTCCTCGGGTCTTCCCGGTTTCCTGCTTTCTGTTTTGTAACCCTCTATGAGTTCGGGCAAGGCACTGTCGTTGATGCGAAAGGCAAAAGGCTCGAAATCCATTGCCCGGATGTGCATGGCTGAAACATTGCTTATATCTCCGTTGCTTTTGTCTTTTTCCACCAGCAATACGGTTTCCGCCTTATTGTTCAACTCCGTGCCGATATGCCCTCTCGCATTCTCATCCCCTTTGTTCTGGTGCAGTATCGTATGGATATGTATCTGCCTGTCGTCCGTCCACTGCATCAGTTTGGATATGATGCGTGTGGATTCGCCGGGGCTGTTGATGTCATATACCATGTCACGGATGCCGTCTATGATTACAAGACCAATGTCGGGCGTATTATAGATAGCCTGTTCGACAATCCTGATACGCTGTTCAGGTGTGTATTTTCTCAAGGCGAGAAACTCAAGGTTCTCATTATCCCTGTCATCAGGCAAGTCAGCCATCCGTAAAATACGTTTCATGACTTTCAGGCAATGATAAGGACTTTGCTCCGTATCAACATAAAGCACTTTCCGCTTCCCGTCGGAGAGCTCTGCCACATACCGCAACACAGTGCCATTCTTCAATGCAGCGGCTACGATAGCCGATACATTGAACGTCTTTTTACTTTTGGCTTTGCCGATGGATGCGCTGAAGTTGCCCAATGTCCCAATGACAGAACCATGCACTTTGAGGATTTCAGGTGCTTTCTCATAACTTTTCGACAGACTCAAACGTGAGGCTTGCCAAAGGATTACGGCTTCTTCTGCCGATATGTCCTTAAACTCTTTCATATAATCCATAGCCATTCCTCCCGTTATTTCCGTCCTCCGGTTTTCTTTCCTGCCAGTTCAAGGGCAAGTTCCGCATCAACGATAATCTTGCGCCCTATTTGCGTAATAGCTTTGTCTATCTTACCGCTTTTCTTTATACGGTTGGCGGTGGGCAGACTACACCCGAACAGTTTGGCAATGCCCAGTATTCCGTACACATATTTTCTTTCTGTGTCCGTAACGGGTCGTAGTTGCGTTTCCGTTTGACCGGAAGCGTGCTTGCTCAGGAATATGAACTCTTCGCCTGTCATCTGCCAGACGGGTTTTAATAATAACTCTTGAAGATTTGTCATCGTTCAATCTATTTAGCCGTTAAACAATCAGCCCTGCGCACTGGCTGTTATCTCTGTTCTCGAACGATGCAAAATTAGGTAGGGGCGTGAGTGGTAAGGATGTGGTTAGTGTAAATGGAATATTTTATTATTTCACTGAATATCAGATAATAAAAATACCACTCAAAAATTAATTTGAGTGGTAAAAGTGGTGATTTCGTAAAATATCAGGGTGTATCACGGATTATCGGAATATTGCGTCCATTTCTTTGGCGAATTTCTGGTTACTGTCACTTGGAAAATCCGACACCGGTTCCTTGTACTTTGACTTGTAGTAGTTCTCGTCAATATCCAACTGTTTCAGGATTATATTCTTCCATTTATCCCTGTCTTGTTTGGGCAGTCTTTCACTCATCAGGAATATCAGGTAACACACCCGGATTTTTTCTCGTGCCTTGATTTTTAATTCCTTTTTACAGGGGTGCAGGTTCATGTTGGCATAGAAGTCGTGTGTTGTAATATCTTCAAACTGTTCCCCCACACAGACTTTATGAATAAGCGAAAGTAATTCTGCATCGAAATATTCGGGTTGCTCCTTTAGCGCATCCTGCTGTTTCTCTTGCTTGCTCGTTTCATCCGGCTTGTCTTTTGCTACAGGAATATATTTTGCCAATATTTCCATAAAATGAAAACTCAGTTTATAAATATCTCCGCAACAGTTCTCTATATATTGGAAAGCTTCGTTCCTTGCTTGCCTTTCCAATTCATAAAGCCTGTCCAGTTCTTCTTTTTCCTTCTCATATTCAGCCTTGCAGCGTTCATACTCCTTTTCGGCTTGCTTTTCTTCTGCTGCCGTATGTACCCTGTAGCCAATGGAATCATACCTGTTGTATGCTTCATTCAAAGGCTTGCTTAATTTTTGTGTAACCTCCAATTGTGCCTTTATATCAGCGTCATATCTGCCTGCGAAGTTGTAGCATACACGAGAAATTACCTCGTTATCAAACAATGGATGTTTTTCGTAAATCAGTATGTTTTTCTCTATTTCGGTTCTCAGGCTGTTGAGAACTAGAGTATATTGTTCCTTCGGTTTGTCAAGCACCAGTTCAAGGATGGCGGCTTCGAAAGCTTTTGTGTCATTGTATTGCTTGTAGAAGTCCGTGATGAATTTCTGCCTGTCAAAAGAGAAAGTATGGCTAATTATAAAGTCGCTGTATATCCGATTGAGTTCACCATATTGGGGAATCATAATCTGTATTTCTCCTGCCATATACGCTTAGTTTACGGGTTCTTATCTTTATCAAGAAAGGAAGTCAGTTCTTCCTCCACTTCCTCTATACTTGGCAGAGCCGATTTTAAGTTTTCAGGTATAGCCTTGCTCAACTGGTAATCGCTGATGCCTATCGGCTGGTCGTAGCCTGTCAATGCGTATTGCGCTACAACTTCGTCTTTCCCCTTGCACAGCAACAACCCGATAGTCTTGTTGTCATGCTCTCCCCTCAGTTTGTCATCCACTACATTGATGTAGAAGTTCAGTTGCCCCGCATACTCCGGTTTGAATGGGGTAGCCTTTAATTCTACTACAATGTATGCGTGTAAGGGAATGGAATACAGAATCAAGTCTGCATAGAAATCGCTGTTACCAATTTGAAAATGCTTCTGTCGGGCAACGAAAGCAAAGCCATTTCCCATTTCCAGCAAGTAACGTGTGACGTGCTTAACCAGTTGTTCTTCTATGTCCCTTTCGTCCGCCTTTTCCTTAGTTCCAGCCAAGTCAAAGATGTATGGGTCTTTTAGAAGGTAATTGGCAAGGTCGCTTTGCGGTGCAGGAAGCGTGGCTGTGAAATTGTTAATCTTGTTGTTGCTGATTTGTCTGCTATACAGATTGGTTTCAATTTGTATTTTAAGAACATTGCTGCTCCAGCCCATTTCCACGGACTGTTTCATGTACCAATAGCTTACACCCAATGGAAGCGAACTGTTAAGCATAATCACATGGCTTGCCCAATTGGTTCTTGCAACAGGTGATGCCATAAATATGTTTTCTATATCCTTAATTTCCATACGGTAAATGTCGGATACGGTTTTGGCAACATTATGAATTTGTGCAAGAGGTTCTTGCGTGATTGTAATTTCTTTGTTATCAATGGATTGAATTTGCGCAAGAGGCTCTTGCGTAAATTGCACATCGTTTAAACAGCGTACTTCGTCTGCAATTTTCTCCACGCTTGGAGCTATTAGCTTTGCGTCCGTTTCAATGAAATTCTGTAATGTCCTTAAAGGATATGCCTTTGCAAACTGACACATATAGGTAAGGTTGCGTTCCGAATAACCTTTCTTTTCGGGATAATTGAATCGGATAGCCTTTGCCAGTTGCTTGATGATTTTACTTCCCCATCCATATAAGTTTTGATAATAGAGGATATAGTTGCCCATTTTCCAATAATGGAACAACATTTGCGCATTGGCTGCTGTAATCAGCCGTACTTGCGCCTGCTGTATTTCCGAACCGACAGCATTTATAAATGCGTCAAAGTTCGTCTTTTCTATGTTATGTCCGTTGTTGCTCATCTTGTGATATTTTCAGAATACAAATATAATTCAATGGTGGTGATCCATGAAACTAATTGATACTTTTATAGTTGATTAAACTTGTTCATGGCGTTTGCCCTGATGTCATCCGCTATGTCAATATAGGGTTTCATGGCTTTATAGTCGCTGTGTCCCGTCCATTTCATGACCACCGGTGCCGGAATTCCGAGTGCCAACGCATTACAGATGAAAGTCTTTCTTCCGGCATGGGTACTTAACAATGCGTATTTGGGTGTGACTTCATCTATGCGCTCATTTCCCTTGTAGTAGGTTTCCCGTACAGGTTCGTTGATTTCTGCCAGTTCACCCAGTTCTTTCAGATAATCGTTCATCTTCTGATTGCTGATGACGGGCAATGCCATGTGGTTCTCAAAATGAACATCCTTGTATTTTTCAAGAATGGCTTTGCTGTGGTCGTTCAGTTCGATTATCAGGCTGTCCGCAGTCTTGACTGTGGTGACTTCAATGTGGTCGGGCTTAATATCACTTCTTTTAAGGTTACGAACATCCGAATATCGTAAGCTCGTGAAGCAACAGAACAGAAAGACATCCCTGACACGTTCCAAATACTGCTTGTCATGCGGTATTTGATAATCTTTCAGCTTGTTCAGTTCATCCCATGTCAGGAATATTACCTTTTTAGGGGTTGTTTTCAATTTGGGCTTGAATGCGTCGTATGCAATGTTCTGATGATGCCCTTTTTTGAAGCTCCAACGCAGGAACCATTTGAGAAATCCCATTTGTTTACCGATGGTGCTGTTTCTCATGTCCTTTTTGTCACGCAAGAAATTGACATACTCGTTTAGCCCGAATTCGTTGAAGTATTCAAAGGTTACATCCTCCTTGAACTCTTTGATGTGATTTCTTACCGCTGCAAATTTCTCATAGGTGGATGCCGTCCAATTATTCTGGTTGCCACACTCTTTTACAAACTCATCGAACACTTCCCAAAAACTAATCTGCGCTTCTTCCTGTTGTTCTCCACTGCTGTCTTTCATCCGCAGATTGAACGCATCCTTTAGCTGCTGGGTGGTAGGTATGGTTTCCTGCACCTCAAACTCCTTGAACACGTTTTGCATTTCGGCATAGTATTTCAGCAAGTCTGCATTGATTTCGGATGCGCTTTGTTTCAGCTTGTTGGTGCATCCGTTCTTTACCCGTTGTTTGTCGGCATCCCATTTGGCCACGTCAATCCGGTAGCCTGTTGTAAACTCGATGCGTTGGCTTGCGTATATGACACGCATACGGATAGGCACGTTCTCTACGATTGGCACACCGTTCTTCTTCCGGCTCTCCAATGCAAAAATGATGTTACGTTTGATATTCATAATTGGGTGTGTTTGAAATTCTACACCCAAATATACACCCAAAAATTGAAATAGCAAAAGGCATTTAGAAAGATTTAGATTTACTCTTCATTGTAGATAATATATGATTATCAGTGATTTGCAATTTTATGATATTTTCTGAAAGCGTAGGTTCTGGAGCCTCCCTCTCCGCTGAAATGAACCGGAAGATGAAAATCTTCCGGTTTTTTTGTTTTGTACCGGCCGTTGCAAGCTTGCTTGCAAACCGGCGGGACAAACACAAAAAAAGGTGTGCTGCAAGCACACCGGTTCATTTCTGCAAGGGCCCCTCCGGCAAGGAGAGAGGGAATGCCGACCGCAGGAAGGCCCAATCCCCCTTCTGTCGGGAATATCCTCCTCCCTAGCCAAGACGACGGCACACCCAACCCCATTCAAATACCCATTTGAACCATATCACCCGTGCCACCCGTAAAGAAAACATACGAATGGCACGCAACCACCGCGCTGTGGGTACCTGTAGCGCATAGCAGGCGTTCCATTGTCTTGGCAGAAAGGGATATGCCATCAAACAACAAGCCTCGTAACCTCATCCCGAGATTACAGGTATAATGGTGTTCCTATACTTGTCGCTGATGTTGCCGGCTATGCTTATGGCAAATATACTATATAAGCAGATATCCTTTGAGAACAGGATGCTATTCCAATTTCAAGGAAGTATCGGGAAATTTAGAGACACTGAACCAGTTACATGCCTGGTCCCGTAAATTAAAAGACAGAAGCCGGCAATTTCTGCCGGCTTCTGTTCCTATGATGGAAGTGGAACTACTCCTTAATTTTTGCCTTTAACCTTGAGACCCTATTGTAAACCACACTCTTGTCTTTTTGCAGTAGCACAGACATCATTGTAGGTGTAAATCCGGCCTGTATGTAGCAGAACAGTTTAATCTCTTCTTCTTTAAGTTCCGGATGGGAGAGCCTGATTTTTTCAACTGCATTGTTTTGTGTTGCATTGAGCCACTGTTCCAAATCTTTCTGTGTCTGCTGGTCATTCCTGAATTCATTTACAATCTCCTTAACTTCCTGAATGATTTTCTGCTGAAATTTATCTGTATTCTCATACACATAATATTGCTCGCAGAGCCTTTTCAATATCTGGAAATTGTTGCTGTCGGGTAAATTGGTCCTAATTTCTGATTCCGCATTTACTGTTTCATTTGATTTGCAGAAATTGTGGAAGTCTGTAATGAAAAGTTTCACATCTTCAACGGAGATTTCCTTGTAGATTCCTAATCGTGTGTCTCCAAATAATTTGATGTTGAAGAGACGTGCTCTAAAAATGTTGAATAAATTTAATGTGCCCATAATTTTTGTTTTTGTTGCACAAAATTACTGTGGCTTAAGCAATATGTTGCTGTCCCCTTCTTTGAAAATCCTATCTATGTGATTTGTAAATATTTGATTATTTGTAATATATGTAGAAGTGATGAAGGGATTTCTATCTTTAATCCTGCAGCTCTATCTATACTGTAACGGGGATGCATATATTGGGGCTAATTGTTTCATAACTTCGGCCTTTGATTCATTTTGCAATAAATTTGCAAAATTGAGGTTTATCTTGCTGGCAAGTGCCTTTTTACGTCCATTTTTTCGTGTAATATACGAATGACCATAACATCGTCGTTGTCCATAATCTTGTAGAATATCAGATGATGTCCAGCTTTTATTCCGAGTAGATTATCTGTGATCTCATCATATGCCCTATTAGAAATTATGGATGGATATAATAGCCGGTTGCAGGCAGATATGAGCATTTCATAATACTCGTCTGCCTGAGTCTCAGACCATTCAGAGAATGTGTATTCCCATATTGATGACAGATCCTCTACTGCCTTATTGGAATAACGGACCTTAGGCATTGCGTTTTGATGCTTTTAGAGATTTTAGATGTGATGCAGGATCAAAGTCAGCAGCCTCTCCGCTGTTAATTCCTTCCTCTATAGCACTCTTAAGTGCTGCAATTCTGGTATCATTATCCTCAAGCATACGTAGCCCGGCACGAATCACTTCGCTGGCATTGTTATATCTGCCTTGTGCAATCTGAGCCTTAATGAACTCCTCAAAGTATGGACCAAGTGCAACTGATGTTGTTTTCATATCATGAAGTTTTTTACAAAGTTACCAATATTTGGTAATTCAACAAATATTACACGAAATAGTTCCCTCCTATTGATTAATTATAATCACCACACAAAACAAACCCTGCAACCTCATCCTGAGACTACAGGGCTTGTCCGACTTAACCTAACTTAAAAAACTATTTCACTTATAAGAACAAGTGTTATAGAAAAAAGTTTAGGTATTTTAATCTTTTTTCAATTTTTGTTGTGCATACTCCACCAACTCATCCCTGTTCTTGCAGTTGAATACAAAAATTCCATCCGTACATCTGACAAGCACAAGATCCCTTTTCTCAGTAGCATACATCATATACAGGCCCAGAGTCTTGTTTTTGAATTCGCCGACATAACCACCGGCACCCCCGCTTGCCCTTTTTCTCACACTACCAGCAATAACCTTAGGAGTAACAGTTTCAATGCTTGTGATATCCTTGTATGCAATCTGCTTTTTCCCGATAACTTTCTTTATGCTTATTCCTTGTTCATCATACTTTACCCACCTTGGAGTAAGTGTCATCAACGAAATTTCAGCCAGTACAATAAATATGGCTATAAGCAGACGTGCGGAACTCTCCAGCGGTTTCTCTTTGAATGAGATTCCCCAGCATAAATAAACGATAGAAGAGATCATAATCAAAGTGAATACTATTGTCATAATTATGACCTGAGTTTCCCATGTGAAGAATATCTTTTCGCCCATAACAATTTAGTATTTGATATGAAAACTAAAATAGCCATCACCTCCAGAACTGTTCTACGTCGTTTGTGGCAACAGAGGTGTGTTTGTGGTACTCTTTGTCAAATGGGTCAAATCCAGCTGGTACCAATCCGTAATACTTGTCCCTCAATTCGTGGTTTGGATGGTTGTCGTAATCCTCCTGATAAAATCCAAGATTGTTCCAGCATGCAAACCAATATGTATTCTTTGCCATATACTTATAGTAGTAAGTCTTATTGGAGTGTCCATCCTCATATCCTGGGTAAAATAACATTTTCTTGTCAGCAATGTAATGTTCCCTCATTTCTCTTAAGGACAACAATTTGCCCGAGGCATCTGTAACATAGTGTCCTCCCATATCAGTATCAAGCATCACCCATTTATTCAGTTCCGGTAGCCACACTTCATTTACGACATGGCAATCCCTGTCGTTCTTATCCTTCGGCAGACAAGTTATATATCTTGCTTTTATACCTGCCGCAGAAAGCAGTTCAAAAGTCATTATGCTATGCAGTCTGCAATTGAAAGCAGGCTCTACATTTTTGGTATATTCCCACAGACCTATTGCATTTACGTTTTTTGGATACTCCTTCTGATTTGCATGTGGAATATTGGTCGTAACAAACTTTCCTATTGCAAGAGCCTTGTCCCAAGTATCGTCATCTGCATAGTATAAAGTATCCAACTGAAAGTATTCTTTAATTTCAGTAGCTCTCAATGAATCAATAGTTATTTTCATATCTAGATTTGCCGTATCGGACACATAGGGACCAGAATTGCGGAGATGTTCCACGTATTCATTATACTGTTTATCTGCTATGTTGAGTCCTATGCTATATCCAACCTTGTTTACCGCTATCAGGAAAAGCACTGTCAATAGTCCTATGACAGCAAACACATAAACTGTTGTTTTGAAAAGTATTTTTAAGAAACGTTTCATTTTCATTTTTTGTTATATAGGTTAATCATAGAATTGATATACTCCACCATCTTTTGAGGATTCTTGCATCCGAGCATATATTTGCGTCCATCCTTGAGTTCTACAAGGAAACAATCCCTTGAACGGCCAAAATAAGCAAAGTACTTTCCAAGATCCCTTTCCCTGAACCAGCCCCAGTAGCCCAAGAATCCTCCACTTCCACATATGCGTATGGCACCCATTGTTGGAGGACATAAACAGACTGATTTTACATTGGCCATTGGGATGGTCTTAATCTTTAGGCTGCGGTTAACATATATTGCATCTTTGTCTGCTGAAATGCTTATAGGCATATAAAACAGGCCAACTGTTGACATTACAATCAGCAGAACTATTAGCAGTAATTGTATCAAACGTGGAGGTTGATTGAAAAAAATAAAGAATACATTCAGATAGAAGCAAATTATAGTTGCAATCCAACAGTACGTGCTTAAGACTACTCGCTGTTTCATAATACAGGTTTCTATGAAGTTGTTGATATTATTTGACTTCAAAAATAATTTATTTTTTGTATTCACGGAAAAGAGGCAGATAAATTGAATTTCTAATTATTTTTGTCCAATTACTGTAGTTTTTTGAAGGGTTTGTTGTTTAACGTAAAAAACAAACCGGATAACCTGATTTATGGAAAACAACGAGAGAGAATTTGCGCGAATTGTGCGGGAGAACAAAAGGAGGATCTACACGGTCTGCTATATGTTCTCCAAGGATACGGAGCAGGTGAATGATTTGTTCCAGGATATACTTATAAATATATGGAACGGCCTCAAGTCTTTTGAGGGGGAGAAGCACCTGAGCACCTGGATATGGAAGGTGAGCCTGAATACCTGTATCAATTACACAAAAAAGAAGAAAAAGGAGATTCCAACCTTGCCGTTGGATGTGAGCTTCAATCTGTATGAGGACACCGATAATGATTCCATGCAGATAAAGCAGCTCTACAACAGGATCAACAAACTGGGATTCATTGACAGGAGCATCATCCTCATGTGGCTGGAGAACATGAGTTATGAAGAGATTGGTGCAATCCTGGGAATCACAGCAAACAATGTTTCCGTAAAGCTGGTGAGGATAAGGGAGAAACTCAAACAAATGTAGAACCTTCAAAAAACAGAACAAGATGAACAATAAAGATAATTTTGAAATATCTCAGGAACTGGAGCAGATGCGTGAGCAGTTCAATATCCTTTCCAGGAGATTGGATGAGCAGAATATTGTTACAGATGGAATTCTCCGCTCTTGTGCCAGAGAAAAAATGGAGAAATATAACCGTCATGCCATTTGGGTCCCAATGGTTGCATGGATAGTGTTGGGAGGCTGGCTGATTTCCAAGCAGGCAACAGATTACGGGATGGCCCAATGGTCAGTGGTATTCTCAATTGTTGCGTGCATAATAGAGGTGGGACTATATGCATATAAGAAGTTCCAGCAATCCAGAACACTGGATTTCAATGGTGATATAAAAGAATTCCATACCCAATTGAAAGCGCTTAAGGGCTCTCTTTCAAAAACTACTCTACTTTCAGTTATAGTAGGTTACGTGTGGATAGGTGCCTTTGTGTGGGAATTTTTCCGTGTACACCCAATAAACTCCGCTAAAGGTATTATCCTTCTGGTTGGCTATTTGGTAATTATGAGTATTATCCATCTGCGTTCAGAAAAGAAGGCACTGGGCATTTTGGATGAAATCTCCAATGATATTGACAAATAAATAACGGATATGAGACGTTTGTTTGCAATTATAGTCTTTGTGCTGCTGTTAGCAGCGCAATCTGCCAATGCCCAACTCCTCTGGAAAATATCGGGAAGAGGAATTGAGAAACCTTCTTATATTTTGGGTACCCATCATGCAGTTCCGTTTACCTATTGTGATTCCATTCCCGGTCTGATGGAGGCTTTTGAAGAGGTGGATTATGTGATTGGAGAGTTTGACATGGTGAAAATGGGAGAGATGACCCAAACACAGATGCTGAATATGCAGAAAATGATGATGATGCCTGCAGACACTGCTTTGCTGTCATTGTTCAGCGTGGAAGAAAAAGAGTTGTTGGATAAATATCTGAAGGAGACCGTTGGGGCAGAGCTGCAGATGTTTTCTGCAATGAACCCCATGACTATAATGGTTACTGTGCAGAACAGGATCCTTATGGATATTATTCCCGACATTGCATCAATGACAGGCATGGACAAATATATGCAGACATTGGCAGCAAGCAAGGGAAAGAGCGTTGGCGGACTTGAAACCATGGAGTACCAGATGAATCTCCTTTATGGAAATTCACTTGAAGAGCAGGCTGATGCCTTATTGGAGATAGCCAGGGGCGGCAATTCCAAAGAGCTGATGACTGAGCTTACAGCGGTTTACAAGTCACAGAATCTTGATGCATTATGGGATGTGTTCAAGGAACAGATGACCGGTTATGAGTATGACGCTCTTGTTTCAGTGAGAAACCGGAACTGGGAAAAGCAGATTGTGGAGCTTCTTCCTGCACAATCCTCATTGTTTGTTGTTGGATCAGGACATCTTCCTGGCGAAAAAGGTATGATAAATCTCCTGAAAAAGGCGGGGTATAAGATAAAGCCTGTAAAATAATAAAAGCAGGGATGAAACCATTTCTGGAAACATCCCTGCCGGTATGCCGAGGTGAGAAGCCAACTTCAATGCGAAGTCTTACCTGAATTGAAAGTTTTGTTTTCATAATAAGCAGTTTTTTGACATTAGTGTCTTTTGTTAAAGTTCGTAAAACAAACTTCGTCCCCAGTCACAATAAAACAAGCCCCGCAACCTCATCCCGAGACTGCAGGGCTTGTCCGACTTAACCTAAGTTTAAATTTCATTTATCCTTCCTTCGCACCTCGGCATAACTTGTGCAAGCACAGTTCTGCACTCGGTTTGTCGTCAGGTAAAAAACTATTTCGCCTATATAAACAAAACGTAGAGAGAAAAGTTCAGTAAAATTTTACATCATCATCCTGAACATGGCACTCTGTGCGCTTCTGTTCTTTGTGGAGTTCATTTTGCCAAAGTTGAAGGTTATGCCAAGGAGTATTCTTTGGCCTATGATGTTCCTGTAGCTGTCCTCAACATAGTTGGCCGATGTGGTGCGGCTGAAACTGCTGGTCTGATTGAGGATATCCTTCATGTAAAGGCTCAATGTTACAGACTTTATGCTTTTGTGCAGCTCCATGTTCCATAAGAAAGAGGGCTGGGCAAATCCGGCTGCATATCCCTCATAAAAGTTGTACTCCATCTGTGAGATTACGCTCAACTGCTTCTTTGAATCATATTGCAGCTGCCCGGTGAACTTGTAGTTCCAGGTATTGACATTAGCATCCTTGTTTAGGATATACTCCACTATTTCCCTTCTTATATTTGATCCTAGTTTTGCAGTAAACAGTTCATGTTTGTAACCTAAAGAAAGATGCAGGTTTCCAGTAAACGTACTTGTCTTGCTCTCCTTAAAGCCGCTCTGGCCGCTGTAGAACCTGTCACCGCTGGCATCACCCCAGAACTTCTGCATGAAATCTTTATAATCAAAGTTGTCTATATCCATCCCTTCAGTTCTTGATACATTCTGGTACCCGTAAGCCTTCCCGTAACGCAAGCTTGCAATAATGTCAAAAGTAAGTGATTTATCCTTATTTAAAGGAACCGATGACCATACGTGCTGAAGGTGCATATCAAAATTCCTCTTTCTGGAATTCACAGGCACATTGTACTGTATGCCGTTCTCATCAAACCAGTTTGCATACACTATACTGTTAGCAGAGTGTGACATAGTAAAGAATGTCTGCGCAGAGCTGAAAGTCTTCATGTTTGTATATGCATACATTCCCGACAGATTGCTCATGAATACCGGCTCAAGATAAATGTTGCCCACACTTATATTAGTAGGGTTTGAGATATTTGGAACGGTTGAGATATATGAGTTTGACAGATTTGAAGAACTGCCGGAATAGCTCAGATTGTAATACGCCCTATCTTTAGTTGTGTAACTTATTCTCACAAAAGGTGACCAGTTCCACAAATTCTCTCCAATGCCTGTCTTTTGGGTTATACCGTAAGACTTGCTGTAGTTCTCATTGGTTGCAACCTCTGCGGAACCTCCCAGGTGTACTGTAGCTTTCCCTTTATATTGGGCCAGTATTTTAGCGCTGTTTGAAGAATATCTGTAATCAGAAACCGATGAAAAATAATCGTCATAGGTCCCGTTGCTGAACGCGTCGCTGATAAAATTGCTTGCATTGAGATTATTGGCCAATGTGGTGCTCAAACTCCAGTTCTTGCTTAAAGGCTCAACATAAGACAGCGAAGCACTGAATCCGTATCCATAGGTGTTTTCATCATAATTAAGGTTCCTCACGGCAGGATTTCCATCTGCCGCATATATAACCTTTGAATACTCTTTCTCCAGAGCATCATTATTGCTTACAAACCAGCTTCCCTCCAGTGTAAAGCTTCTTCCTTTCTTTCCTGCATCTTTCAGAACAGTATAATATGATGTACTATGCTGGAAATAATCATCTTCCCTGTAGCTGGCAGATGTTGAACTGTTCAGATCTTCTGTCTGGGAAGAACTTTCGCTATTGAGTTCAGACTGGAAGTAACTGAATTTCGGTCTCACCTGAAAATAAAACTTCCTGCTTCTGTCATTTTTAAGCTCCACGCTAACGCCGGCCTCTTTGTCTTTATATATAGCGTTTGATGCACTTGATGTATTGAGTTCTTCCCCATTTCCTACAAATGTAGTCCTGTATGAGAGTTTCTGTGACTCAATATTATTTGCCTTATAATTTGCGGTTGCAGAAATGTCAATCCCTTTAACTTTAGAAGTATTATAGTTTGTACCTATAGTGAGGGCTTCAGTAATACCATCTCGCGGACGTTGTCTGCTCCTTCCTCCTCCATCATAAATTGATACCATGAAATCATTGGCACCTATATTCTCCACATTATAGCCGTTAGCAACAAAGGTAAGCTGGTCTTTTGGAGTATAATAAGACAACATTGAACTTCCATTATAAAGAATATCCTTTTGAGTAATAAGCGGCTGGTTGCTATTGTCCGATGGTGAAACAGGAGTACCTGCAGCCACCTTTGCATTTCCAAACCACCCCTTCTCATACTCCTTCTTTAAAGAAATGTCCATCTCCTTGGTAGTTTGTCCCATATCAGCAATGCCGGTGTTCTTTTCAGTTTCCGACTTATGGTCTGTAATCTTTATCTTCTCCACGATCTTTGCCGGAAGGTTCTTCACGGCAACAGAAGGGTCGTCAAAGAAAAATGTCTTGCCGTTCACTGTAATCTTGGAGACAGCTACACCGTTCTGGGTAACCGAACCGTCCTGTGCAACCTCGAACCCAGGCATTTTCTTGAGCAGTTCCCCCAAAGCGGCATTGTCGGCAGTACGGAACATGGTGGCATTATACACAATAGTATCGTTTATCATTTCAATGGCATTGCCCACAGCAGAAACAGTGGCAGCTTCAAGCATAACGGCATCTTCAACAAGCTTTACAACCCCAAGATCCTCCTTTGCCTTTCTGAAATAGTATTCCCGACGGAAAGCCTTATATCCCAAATACTCCGCAGTAAGACTGTAACTTCCGCGCACAACCTTGTCAAGCACCGCCACACCAGCCGTATCGGTAAGATTGAAGTACATTATTGTAGTATCACCTTTTGGCTGCAGATAGACAGTGGCCATCTGTAACGGCTCCCCGGAAATGGAATCCAGAAGCTTGATCTTAACTTCAGATTCAGGGTTTCTCAACATGTCGGCAGAAATGGTAATCTGACCCCACAAGCCGCTAGTGCACAAAAGGCCAAGCAGCATCGATACAAATAGTTTTCTCATAATGAAAAATCGGATTTCTCGTTTTTTCTACTAAAATTGTGCCAAATGCAACCAATGTTTTTTAATCATTATCCTCCAGCAGGAATATTTCATCTGCATGCTTCCCAAAGTGTCTGGCTATTTTCAGGGCCACTACTGTGGAAGGCATATATTTCCCCGTCTCAATGAAATTGATTGTCTGTCGGGAAACTCCTACAGCTTCTGCAAGTTCCTGTTGGGTAATATTGAGTATTGCCCTTTCTACTTTAACTGTGTTTTTCATGCTATGCCCTCCTGATTTTTGCCATTTCCAGATTGAATTTTATTATGAACAGGATGAAGCAGATAAAAACTGAAGAGAATGCAAAGTAAAGGAAAGCCATGTCGTAAACAAACAGGATACCAATCAGCTCAACCGCTGCTGTGCACCAGAAGCTCCATACAAAAGACTGCATTCTTACTACAGCTGTCATCTCATCTTCGTCCTTCTCTTTGGCCAAAGCCATAAATACAAGGGAAACCAACAGGCCTGTCATGCAGATTTCGTTTACTGGATCTGTTACGGTAATTGCAAACCATTCTGAGGTGCTCGCCAAATCCAATGTGAAAAGAGCCGGTACGTTAATCCTGAACCAATCTCCCTCGCAAGGACCGGCCAATAGCCATATGCACAATACAAGAAATGGAACAAACATGACAATTCCAATTCTCTTAAAATAATTAGGAAGCAGATAATTCTTTCTCATGACTTTTAATTTTAATGTTAGACATTTTAGGAATTCCTGCTGTAAAGTTAAATATACTTTTCTAAAAGTAAAGCGAGCTTTATAAAATATTTAATTTATTTGACATTTTTTGCTTAAAAACAGTGTAGTATCATTTGAAATTTATTCCTAATAGTTGCATAACTAAAAAATATAGTTATATTTGTAAAAAATATAGTTGCTATGAAAAAGTTGACTAAAAAAGAAGAGGTTATCATGAACCATTTTTGGTCCAGGGGACCTTTGTTTGTAAGGGAATTGAGGGAGATGTACCCAGATCCAAAGCCTCATTTCTCCACTTTGTCTACACAAGTTAGAATGCTTGAGGAGGAGGGTTTTGTTGACCATAAGGCATATGGACCAACTCATCAGTACTTTGCCAAGGTAACTCACGAGGAGTATAAGCAGCGTTCCCTGATGGGGATCATTGACAAGTATTTCAACAATTCTTATATGAGTGCAGTGTCGGCTTTGGTGAAAGAGGAGAAGATTACCGTGGCAGAATTAAAAGAACTTATTGAGTTGGTTGAAAAAGGGGAGCAGAAATGATGAATTTCCTTTTATATGAAGTTAAGGTTTCGGTTGTACTGCTGATTTTCTATCTGTTTTATAGGGCCCTTCTGAAGAAGGAGACCTTTCATAGATTCAATAGAATTGTACTGGTAGGTACGGCAGTACTGTCTTTTATTTTGCCGTTGTGCATTATAACAATTCATCTTCCGGCTGAAAATTCAGTGGAGATTGGCCAGGTGGAGCCTTTTGCCGGTAATTTGGCAGATGAAATTACTGCTTTGGCTGATGTGCCTGCTCCGTGGTGGCATTTTGCTCTCGTGGCAGTATATCTTATAGGGGTATTCTATGTGCTGGCAAGGGTAGTTGTCTCTGTATGGATGATTCTCAAAATTGTCGGGAAGGGGAAAATTGTATTGGAGGAGGAAGGGTGTAAAGTTGTTGTTCCCGACAGTGACAGGGGGCCATTCAGCTGGATGAGGTATATTGTAATGTCGGAGGAGGATTTCAGGGAGAATCTTGCAGCAGTCCTTGCGCATGAGAAGGCTCATATCAATTATGGGCATTCGGTGGAGCTGTTGCTGGTGGATGTGATGGCGGCGTTCCAATGGTTCAATCCTGCTATATGGATGTTGCGTTCAGACCTGCAGGATCTCCATGAGTTTGAGGCTGATGATGCAGTTCTCCGTTCAGGTGCAAATATTAAGGAGTACCAATACTTACTAATAAAAAAAGCCGTTGGCAAGAGCGGCTACTCAGTTGCCAACAGCTTGAATCACAGCAACCTTAAAAAACGTATTACTATGATGTCAAAATCAAAATCGCCTCTTTTGCGAGGTTTGCGGTTGATGTATGTTCTTCCGCTAGTTTGCCTGTGCATTGGTCTGCAGGCCCGTACGGTATATGAACCGACAGACAAAATTAATGAAAATTCTGCAGAGTTGTTGGCAGAGCAGTCATCTCCTTTGTATATCTTGTGCTATGCATGGGGTGAGGAGAAGGAGATTGCCAAGGCTGAACTTGACAAAATTGAGCCAAGCCGTATCAGTGCAATAGAAATTCTGAAAGATTCAGCAGCTAAAGAAAAGTATGGTGAGAGATCTGCCAATGGCGTTATCATCATTAAAATGAAAGCTCCTCAAGAAATGGAGCCGCTTGTTGTTGTATCTTATAAGGAGAAAGAGGAGTCATCTCCAAATTATTTGGCAGAACCGGATACCATGCCCTCTTTCCAAGGTAAAGGAATGCAGGGCTTCTCTTCATGGCTGTTCTCACAGATCCGCCGTCCAAAGAATTGCAAGCATACAGGTACAATGAAAGTTTCTTTTGTAGTTGCAAAGGATGGGTCAGTTAGAGATGTACATGTTCAGGACAGTATTTGTGAGGAGCTGGACAATCTTGTTGTATCTGTAATCAGGAAATCACCTAAATGGGAACCGGCAACATCTGGAGGCAAACCGGTTGAGCAATGCTTGAGAATTCCTATTGCTTTCCAGATGCGTTAAAAATCTATTTGAGTATTGGTACTCTCTTTTATGTATTTAAATTAACTTTGCGGAAAATAAGAAACCGATGGATACAGCACTTTTACAAGAGAAAAATGACCCTATGGGCAAGGCAATAGCGGATTACTTTGCAACCGGCAAGGCGGGAAAGTTGAGAGTATTTTCTTCACAGTTTGATGAGGATGAGATTCCGGTGAAGCACCTGTTCCGTACATTCAAGGATATGGCTCCGCTGGAGCAGACGGCTCTCCGCCTGGCAAAGGGGAAGATTCTGGATTGTGGAGCGGGCAGCGGATGCCATGCGCTGGAGCTGCAGCAGATGGGGAAGGAGGTTGATGCCATAGACATTTCTCCGCTTTCTGTTGAGGTTATGCAGAAGAGGGGAGTAGTGAATGCTTTCCAGGCAGACCTTTTCAATATGGCTGCTGTACAGAAGTATGATACTGTCCTTATGCTGATGAACGGTTCAGGCATCATAGGGAAGCTGGAGAATATGGAGAAGTTCTTTATGAAGATGAAGCAGATACTTAAGCCTGGCGGTGTTGTGTATATGGATTCGAGCGACCTTAAATATCTGTTTGAGGATGAGGACGGCAGTTATGTGATAAATCTTGCCGGAGACTATTATGGGGAGGTGGATTTCAAAATGCAGTACAAGCAGGTAAAAGGGAATGCCTTTGACTGGCTTTATATAGATTTCCAGACTCTTTCCCTGTATGCTTCAAAGTTCGGCTTTAAGGCGGAGATGATTGAGGAAGGCAAGCATTATGATTATCTTGCCGCACTGATAATGATGTAAGTGCCCTTTTTGACGTTATCAACAAAAGGGGTAATGTTGCCAAAAACAAATAAGAGGGTGACTCAAAAGCTTTTGAGTCACCCTCTCTCTATTTTGTATCTTCCTGTCTAGAACAAATATCCGGTGTTGATGTAGAATGCTCCGTTGCCGTCCTGTTTGCTGTATTTGCCTACAGGCTTGCCGTACTCAAGGCAGACAATGAAGTTCTGGTTCATGATGAATCTGAAGCCTGCACCAACGGTTACGTGAAGCTTGTCTGAATCAAGACCCTTGTTCATGTACTCATTGTACTCTGCCATTGCGTTCCTGTAGTCAGAGTCTGATGCAAAGTCAGATGCTGTGCGGCCGAATGACATGTCGTAAGACTTGGTTACGGTAGTGCCGTCACTGAAGCAGTTCAGTCCAAGGGCAATGTTCTGCTTGCCCATTGTAAATCTTGCAAAACGCCATCTTGCCTCTGCATTGTATGAAGCCATATCCAGGCCCTGTACACGGTTACGCATGATTCCGCGGATTGTGCGGAAACCGCCCATACCGTCACGGTCGTATGACTGTCCCATTGTAGTAATGTAAGGAAGTACATAGTAAGGGGCGTCATTTCCGAATGTGCCCTGGTAGTTCAATCTGTATGCCAAGGTAAGGATATCATCTTTCACTACCGGAATGTAATGGCGGAATGTTGCCGAGTACTTGCTGTAAGGGTTTGTTGTTCCAAGGAATTTAGGAGCAAGGGTTACGTGAGCCTCTGCCCAGATACCCGATGAAGGGGCAGCCTCCTTGTCTCTAGTGTCGTATAGCAAACCCAAGCGGATTGTGCTGTTAGTGCCGCCATCGGCTACATCATCAGGGATAATGCCCCATTTGCGGTACTGCTCAAACAATGTTGTCTGGTCATCCGGAAACTTTTCTGAATCATCCTTGCCCTTGTTTATCTTGTCCCTGTCAATGGCATCCTGCTTGAAGTGGCTCAAGTGGTAGCCGGCCTCCCAGAAGAGCTTGTTGTCCCATAGGTTTCCTATGAAGTCTGCCTTGAACAGCGCTGCAAGGCGTTTTGTACGGTAGTATGGAGTGTAGATGTATGAATCGCCATCTTTGCCGGCGTCAACCTTTTCGTAATCAAAATACGACTGGTATCCGTTGAATCCGTAGAAGTCCATGGCGTTGTCATTTGTAACTGCAAGTGCAGTTGAGAAACGGATGCCCGGGATCAGGAATTTGCTGTCGTATGATACCACAAACAGCTGTGAACCTTTTGTGAAGAATGAAGCCTCAAAATACCACTGCTGGCGGGTATTTGGATATACTGTGCCGTCTCCAAAATCGTAGATGTTAAGGAGCGCTCCAAGCTGGAATCCCTTGTCGGCGTCAAAAGCAACTGCAGGAAGAGGCCCGTAGCTGTATCCTTTCTTTACAATCTCCTTTTTCTCCGCTGCTTCCTGTGCCATTGCGCTAAATGTGCACATTAGAGAAAGCAACATTACAAAAACAGTCTTTTTCATTATATCAGGTTTTAGTTGTTTTAGCTTTAGTCTTTAAGCATCTCCCTTATCTGGTCATAAATGCCGAGCAGCTTCTTGTTGCGCATAAGCCTGATGTCAGATTTCTCAAGCCTGAACATTCTCCACATCTCGTGGGCAACGATAGGTGCCGGCAAGAACAGCAGCACACCTGCAAGGGCATACTCCCATGGTGCAAGCGAGAATGCTACAGCGGCATAGATAATCATAAGCAAAGGCCAAACAATAAGGTTGAAGATGAACCTTATAGAATTGCGGAATGCGTAGTCTTTAAGCAGTGTGAAAATCTTTGCACAGGCAATGTTTATAGGGAGCACAAGCAATGATGCCGGAATGCTGTACGGAAGGAGGAGCAGCGAGACGATGAAACCCAGTCTCCTCTGTTTGAATCCGAACCTGTTTGTGATTGAAGACAAGCTTATCTCTTTGGATGTACGTTCAGCATAAGCCTCGTTTCCGAGTTCCATCAGCTTGCCGAATTTTTCAGGCTGTGTCTCCTTAATTGCCTCAATTTTCTCAAGAAGGGCCTTGTTTGCCTGGAAATGGGCAAATTTGCGGCCAATTCCCTTCACTTTAGCAGCCTTCACCATTGCCTGGCGCTGCGGCTTCATCCCTGCAGCGCATACCTCATAGGTGGCATTGTAGTTTTCATCGTCGGGAATATATGTAATAAGGGATTTTATTCTTCCCGACAAATCTTCCTTGAGCATATTCATCTGCTCCTGTGGAGTGAACTCCGCATGGGCCTTGAGGAATTCTCCCACATTGATAGGTTTGCCTGCCTCAACCCTTACAGTTGAGCGGAAGCGGAAGAAGTTGCCGTACTGCAATCCTACGGGCACAATGTACAATGGGGTATCTCCCATCAGCTCCATTGCCTGGAATGCGATTCTGAAAATGCCTTTTGAAAGGGGCTGGGCGGAGTGCTTTGCAAGGTGCTGTCCCTCTGGGAAAATGCAGAAAGGAATTTTGTCCTTAAGCACATCTACCGCCTTCTCCATAATCTCATTGTTCTTCTTAACCTCGTTGATGCCGTCACGCATACGCATAATGGGCATAATCTTTAGGAACTTGAAGATTTTTGCCAGGGTGCGGTTCCTGAAGATGTCGGCACGTGCTACAAACACCTTTGGCTTTGGGTCCATTGCCAGGATGATTAGCGCATCCATAAGGGCATTGGCATGGTTAGGGGCATAGATTACGGCACCGTCTGCAGGAATGTTCTCCAGTCCGGTATAGCGGATTCTCTTGTATGAGAGCTTCAGCACTGCATCTACATAGTGGCGCAGGAACGCATAGGCTCTGCTGTAATCCTGTATTTTCTTCTCTTTTTTTCTTTTGGCCATAATTAAGCGTTAAGTGGTGTTCTGCGGAACAGGTATGATACTGTCAATCCCGATATGATATGCCAGATTCCCCACCACGCAGTAAGGATAAGCATTCCGCCGTAATGGCCATGCCATATCTCTGGAGGGAAAATGGATGGGTTGAACAGCAGCACAAGTCCCAATCCGGAGTTCTGGATACCTACCTCTACGGTAAGCGACCTTCTGTCCTTGACAGGGAGTTTGGCAAGCATTCCGCCAAAATATCCTGTTGCCAATGCCGATCCGTTATGGATCAGAACGATGATGCAGATAAAGTGAAGGTGCTCAATGAACAGTTTCCAGTTCTGCGAGAATGAAACCACCACCATTGCAAGGAACAATAGGATTGAAAGGTATTGTGTTGGTTTTGAAATCTTTTTTGTAAGTCCAGGACAATATTTTGCACAAAGCATACCCAATACGATTGGAACACCCAAAAGGAGCAGGATCTGCTCAAGCATAGGGAAGAACGGGATTACCAATGTAGGGATATTGCTTTTCATTGCAATGATCTGGCTGTACATAGATCCCCAGAAAAAGAAGTTGAACGGGGTAACCAGAGGCGCAAAAGCTGTAGTGATTGCTGTAAGTGAAACAGACAGCTCAATGTTTCCTTTAGATAGGGAAGACATGAAGTTTGAGATGTTTCCTCCCGGGCAGGATGCTACCAGAATCATTCCGAGTGCAACCATTGGGGTAATGAATGGTGAAAGGGCAAGTGCCACTGCAAAAGTGACTGCAGGAAGGCCTACCCACTGAAGCAGGATACCTACGATAACTGATTTTGGATTTTTCCATACATCTTTGAATGTCTGCCATCTGATTCCAAGAGCAACACCAAACATTACAAATGCAAGGATGATGTTCACAATAGCCAATCCCCCTTCTCCAAAGTTGATTGACAGGCTATTAAGCGCTTCTAGCTGTTCTTTCATTATAGTTTTTTATTATCCGGAGAATATCTCCGGCGCAGGTTTGGGAAAATAATCCGCAAATATACAATTTTATTCCTAAAGTTGTTCTCCCAGGAGATATTATCCTCTTTTACTATTTTGAAAAGTGTAAAAATAAGGGCTCTATAGAAGAGCCCCTATAATTTTTACTATGAATGCCGCCAGCCATGCCATTGTACAGCTGTATAGTGTCATGAATGCCGCCCAGCGCCATCCTGCCTCCTTTTTGATTGCAGCTATAGCCGCTATGCACGGTATGTAGATAAGGATGAACAGCATCATGGAGTATCCCACTGCAGGTGTAAAAATCCTCTCTCCAATTTTTTCCCCGCTGTCATATGTCTGTTCCACCAGCTTGTTCTGCAGGGTTACCTCGGAATCGTCGGGAGACTGGTACAGTACGCCCATTGAACTTAAGATGAGCTCTTTTGCGGCAATTCCGGTAAACAGGCTCACTCCAATCTTCCAGTCATAATCCAGTGGAGCAAATGCCGGTTCTACAAACTGGCCTATCTGGGCAATATAAGACTGTTCAATCTGCTCATATTTCTTCTGGGCCTCAAGTTCAAGCAGGGCAGTGGCCTTTTCAGCAGCCGGCATGCCGCTCACCTCAACCTGCGCGGCAAGGGCCTGATAGTCTTTTGAGAACCCCGTTTTGTGAGGGAAATATCCAAGTGCCCAGATGAAAATTGAGCCCACAAGGATTGTAGTTCCCATTTTTCTCAAGTACTGCTGGCTTCTTCCCCACATGTGGTTGAGGGCATTCCTTACGGTTGGCATCCTGTACGGAGGAAGCTCCATTACAAACGGAACATCATCCTTGCTTCCGAATGACTTTCTCAAGACCAGCGCAGTGAATACAGCCATAAGCATTCCTATAAAATATACAGAGAAGAGTATGGCCCCCTGATAAGCGCTGAAGAGGGCAGTTACAAACAGCATGTAGATAGGATATTTTGTGCTGCATGACATAAAAGGTATCATCATGATTGTGATGAGCCTGTCCTTGCGGTTCTCCAGTGTCCTGGTAGCCATTATTGCCGGCACGTTGCATCCGAATCCCATAATTATCGGGATTACAGACTTTCCATGCAGCCCTATCTTGTGCATTATCCTGTCCATAAGGAATGCCACCCTGGCCATATAGCCGGTATCTTCCATGAATGAGAGGAACAGGAACAGTATCATAATCTGCGGGAAGAACACAATCACGCTTCCCACTCCGGCAATAGCGCCGTCCACCACCATATCCCTCAATATCCCCTCACCAAGCATCTTCCCGACAAATTCACTCAACCAGGCCACACCGGCATCAATCCACTCTGTAGGATACTGCCCCAAGGTAAAGGTAAGCTGGAAAGTGAGGAACATGAACAGGAAGAAGAGCGGAAGGCCGAACCATTTGTGTGTAAGAATCTTGTCCAGCCTGTATTTTCTCCCTTGCAGATTTTTGTCTGCATGGGTATATGTCTCCTCCAGCGCGCCGTGGATGAATGCGTACTTTGCATCTGTGATTATTGAGGCGGAGATATCCTCGTACTCCTTCTCAATTTTCTTTATCTGTTTGGCGGCGCAGGCAATGATATCCTCTGTCCCCTCAATGGAGGCAATGCGCTCTGTAAACACCTTGTCACCCTCCAGCAGCTTTATGGCTGCATATTGCGGATGGATCTTGCTCTTTACCTCGTCGTTTGCCTTAATAAGCTGCTTTACCTCCCTTAATGAACCGTTTATGGTGGTACCGTAGTTTATATGGAAATGGCGATAGTCCTGCTCCGCATCGGTAAAGATTGCAATGATGCGCTCCAGAAGCTCCTGCATTCCCTGCCCTTTAGTTGCTACAACTGGGACAAAAGGGATTCCTATCATCTTGCCAAGAAGGGTGTAGTCAAACTTGTCTCCCTTCATTTCAAGCTCATCATACATGTTCAGGGCTGCCACAACCTTTATGTTCATGTCAATCAGCTGGGTTGTAAGGTAAAGGTTGCGCTCCAGGTTGGAGGCGTCAATTACATTTACAACTACGTCGGGAAGATTGTCCAGCAGGTGCTTGCGTACATACAGCTCCTCGGGGGTGTACTCGCTCAAGGAGTATGTGCCTGGAAGGTCTG
>CALCHD010000232.1 GCA_937901105.1 uncultured Bacteroidales bacterium
AGGATGAACCTAATTGTGTACTCAATGAGGTCCGCCGTTTTCTAGATCAATATGAAATGTTTATTACCGAACCTGAGTATCAACGTCCTAAACGAGGAAAGGGATTGTTTCGTTACCATGGATTCTACAAACAGTTGTTTGATTTCTTAGCTCGTCATCATGCCAATGGGGTGGAAAATAACATTTTGATAGATATTCCTGCTCGTCGTATTTGGATGCGTGGAGTAGAGGTGCAGATGAGTGCTACTCACTTGGCTACCTATATATTTATTGCATCAATCGCTCTGTACTCATTATGGTGGATTGATTAAAGCAGGGCAACATCATCCCCTCTCCGAGAAAGAAATTGCTCGCCTAGGGCATACGTATCACGCCATTTGCAATATCTTTCGTGAAATACCAATAACGGATAGTCGTTCCTATTTGGAAGATGTACCCAATATTCGTGGATATATTGCTCGTATTCGTACAGCGATAGAGCATTGTATTGATACACAGGATATTAACTATTATTTTCCAAAGGATTCATCAGATAAGAGCATGTATCATATAGCCATCAATCCAATATCTGTTCGTATTCGATATTCTGCTGGTGAGTGTCTATTCGCTGATTTTCCATTGTGGAAACAGTTGAAATAGAGTAAAATAGTTTAGCATAACGCAACAATATTGCTATGTTGGTCTATCATGATGTATAGATTGGCATAGCAATATTGTTGTTATTTGTGAGTGAGTCAAAATCGCAGTACTTTTGCAGCGATTTTTATAATAACAATGGACTCGTGCCATTAAACCTAACCAACTAACAACTTAACAATCAATAAGATCTATGAAACAAGATTTTTTTGATAGAACCCATCAAGCAGCAACATCTTGGCTAGTGAGAGGAGTGTTTATTTTTATAATAGCATTACTATTCATGTTGCCTCTGTATGACTTGTTTACAGGTGATATGTCCTACAAAATATGGACCATGTTAATAGTTTCTTCTCTGCTGTTGATTTTTGAGTACGTAGTGATATATTTAACAGGTATATGGGATGAAAATAGACATCTCATGAAAATCCCCGTTCTTTGTATCGCATGGATAACTATACTAATAGTAGCTTGCGGTATAGCGGTTTTCTTGGATTTTTTTATACAACGCTTTATACTTAGCATTGAAAAAACCAATAATATTTGCTAAGAATACTATACGCTGTTCTTCATCTTCAATTTCTTGTAAAATGCTATACAATTGCGACGCAACCTCTGTGTTCTGCTTATACCCACATCGAAGCGCAAAAAATGCCTTCGCTATTTGCTGCTCAATGGTATTCCCAATTTTTTGATATTGCTCATTGTCCATTTTCATAGCTTTCCCCAGTTTGAAATACGGAGTTCTTGAATCTGCAATTAAAACAATAAGCACACAAACTTTGTCTATTTCTTTAGCATACTGCAGCTTGTCTGATATCTGCTCCCAAAGTTTTGAATAAAACTCTTTTTCTTCCACTTGTTCTGCAACCATATTGTCGATTAACTTTTTAATCCCTGGGTGAATATCTTTAAGTGCATTGCTATACTCTTCCTTTTCAAACACAGTTGGAAGTTCGATTGTCTCATCTGATACTTTATTCCATTTAAGCAAACAAACAAAGTTATTATATCCAGCGTCTGTTCCTAAATGATCTTTAAGATACAACTTAAAATAATTAGCACAAAAAGTACCAATATTCTGGATTGATGCGCTGTGTAAGAATTTGTCTAAAGTAATCCCTTCTAACATTTTTTCACCTCATAGTTATACAACTTGTTCTAATGGTATTTCTGTGTTTATAACTTCGTACAAATTATTCTGTTGGTCACGACTCTTACCTAACAAATAAACTAACGGATCCCCTGAATTCATATACATTGTCAGCGCATGTTCTACTTCAAGCGGTTGCGTATTGGGGAGTTTAACATTAATCGGCTTGATGGTTGGAATACCCGCAAATACCATTGCGGGTTCAACATGGTCTTTTGCCTTGTATCCTTTGAAAGTATTCTCTCCTTCGGAAATTTTTCGAATCACCATGAGCATTTTTTGATTGATATCTTCTTCTTTGGACAAAACTAGCAGCAATTGTTCTATCAAGGCATCAATATCTGTTTCCGCATCAATAAGGGCCTTGTTCTCCTCATAGTATTTTTTAGCCTCTGCATCAGTTACAGTAATGGTTGAATCCATTGAGAAGCCGAAAGGCTGAACTACAAAATCAACATTGTATGAAACGTTGTTCTCTGCAATTGCCCTGTTAAGCTCAACAGGGTTCATATACATACTGTGCTGAAGCAATGAAAGGTATTTCTCAACTTTCTGGCTCTTTACAATATTGTCCTCAAGGTAGTTCCAATACATGCCAAGCTGGCCTGACTGGTCCTGTGAGATAGCCTGCACAAACTGTGCAACTCTAGTTCTGCTGAACTGGCCGTTCTCATCTACGAATGAAGCGTCCTGCATTAGAACTGGAGAGATGTTAGTACCCTGGGTAAGGTCATAAAGTTCCTCTGCACCTAGAGTAACACCAGCCTTCTCAATAGCAGGGATAAGGACTCTCTCGGTAACCTCATTCTGCCATGCAGTGTTATTGATAAGCTCCTGGGTCTGCTCATCTGATGAAGTAGAACCTGAAGTCATCTGGTAAACCTGTGTGAAATGATCAACTTTCTGCTGATACTCCTGATAAGAAATGCCCTCACCTGCAATCTCTCCTACATCATATTTTGAAGAGAACATTGACATTGCACTCTGAAGTGTGGTAGGGTCGATAACGAACGATAACAACGCAACTGCAATGAGGACAGTGATGAATGCCCCCATTCTAACGCGTATTTTTTCTAGTACTGCCATTTTGTATTATAATTTTTAAGATTTTTTTCTAGCAAAGTGCGAAGATAGTAATTTTCCCTATAAATCAATAAAAAAACTCTCTTTACAACACTCTCACCTTAACGGTTTCTATCCTGTTCCTGGCTGTCTTTTCAATGGTGAACGAGCAGTTCTCCACCTCAACAACCTCATTTTCCCCTGGTATATCCTCGTTATAGAACATAATAAGACCTGCAAGTGTCTCATACTCATCGGATTCAGGCAGCTCAAGACCGTATTTCCTGTTTATCATCTCCACCTCAAGCCTAGCAGAGAACAAATACTCCCCCTCACCTATCTGCTTTTCTGTAAACTCCTCTTTATCAAGCTCATCATTGATGTCACCAAAAATCTCCTCAATGAGGTCCTCCAGGGTAACAATACCGCTGGTTCCGCCATACTCGTCCCTTACAACGGCAATGGAGCTCCTGTTCTTGGTAAAATATGCCAGAAGTGTCTGCGCGCTCATCTCCTCCGAAACATACGTTACGGTACGTACAAGCTCCGCAATGCTCTCCACCTGCGAATCCCTCTCCTTAAAGAGATCCTTTGAATGGACATACCCTATGATGTCATCTATATTCTCCCTGTACACAAGTATCCTGGAGTATCCCTGCTCCACAAACATTGCCGACAGCTCCTCAAGCGGATCCTGCACATCAACTGCAGCAACCTCCGTCCTTGGAATCATGCACTCCCTCACCTTCACAGAAGAGAAATTGAGCGCATTCTGGAAAATGACCATATCATTGGATGTCTCATTGTCCTCCTCATCATCACCGGCCACCTCTGAAGAGAGGTCCATAAGGTCACTCTTGTCAAACACGAGATTGTCGGGATGCGAAAGCTCCTTAACACCAAATACTTTCAATACTCTTCCCGACAGCCTGTTGGTGATCCAGGTAAGGGGATAAAACAAATAATAGAAGAAAAGGAACAGCCAATACAGCGAAGAGAATACCCCATTGGGATTGAGTCTGCTCAACGCCTTGGGAAGATACTCAGCCGTAATGAGGACAATCAGTGTGGCAACTATGGTCTCTATAGCAAGAATTCCACCCACAGAAGCAGTTATATACTTCTCAATGAGAGGATCAAGTATCTTTGCCGCAGCCATACCATATATTACTATAGCCACATTGTTTCCTACAAGAAGGGTGGATATGACAAGTTCCGGGTTCTTTATGAACCTCTCCATCAGATGTGCATACCTCTTGCCCTGCTTGCGGTCGAGCTCAACCTTGAGCCTGTTTCCCGACAAGAATGAGATCTCATATCCCGAGAAGAATGCCGAAAATACCAGCGCCAGAAGCGCTATGATTATATTGCCCTCCATAATTTACTCTACAGACGGTTCCGTCAAATTCATTTTGCCGCCATTGCTGGCCTGTACAGTATCCTTGCGGATTATTCCGTAACTGTCAAACGGCCTTAAGATATGAGCATTTCTGGCCATCTCGTCGCTTTCCATGCCATATCCCTGCATAAATCCCTGTGGTGAATACATCTTCACCAGAGAGTGTGTATAGATACGCCCCTTCTCCCTGTCCCAATACAGGGTATCTGTCTGGAGCTTCTCATTTTTCTTTATATTGACAATCTCCACATTGCCAAATGCCTCCCAGGTCTCTACCTTATTGTTCTTATCTTTGGTGGTGGTATGCTTTGCCACATCGGAGACAATCTGTGTCTCCAGCTCGCCAAGCCCGTTGTAGGCATACACCTTGAAACCGTTGGGAAACAGTTCACATGAAAGGGAATCGTTGTCATACCTCTGCATGAGCGGAGATTCCATCTTCATCTGCAGAATGCCGTTCTTGGTCTGCACGGCATTCATGTTTTCTATTGTCTGCATTGGGGCGGCAGAGAGGTCTTTCTGCTCCTGCTGCTCTTCACCCTTGCAGGATATAACAACGGTAGTAACCGCAAAGGCGATTACTACCGGATGTATAAGTTTCATATTGGGAAATCCCATGAACATTCTCTATAAACAGATATTATTTCTGTGTTCTTACAGTTGTAGTAGCGCTCATGCCACCGCAAGAGATAGAGTATGATTTGCCGTCTGTAAGGTCATACATGAAGGCATCCTCTGTTTTAGGGAAGTACTGGCGGTACTGTGCGATAAGGTTGTTAGCCTCCTCTGAAACTGAAGCGTCAAGCTGTTTTGCCTTGTTGCAGAAGTCAACAGCAACCCAGTATTTTGCTCTGTTGTCCATATCGTTTGCAGTACATTTCTGGCCAGCCCAGATATTTGCCATAAGGATATTTGCTTTACCGCCCTGTGCAGCAGCATCTTTCTCTATAGCAGCCTTTGCAGCAGCTACAGCTTTTGCATGGTTACCGTTCTTGAAGTTGTAGGCAGCAAGCTCCATGTAGTGCTCTGCATCTTTTACATTGTCAGACTCCTCGCTTGCAATAGCCTCCTCAAGGAATTTTACAGCCTCTTCAGCATTATCCTTGCTTGCGTTCAATTTGAAAAGGAAGTATGAAGAAGTGTATGAAGGCTCAATCTGATGCAATGAAGTAAGAGCGCTAAGGAAAAGCTCTGATTTCAAGCACTCCTCGTCTGAACCCAAAAGTTTTACGATAGCATTCAATACGTCCTTGTTGTTAGGGTCTGCCTCATATTTTGGAGTGTAGATTGCAAGAAGGTTGTCACAGCTTGCAACACCGCTGCCAATGAAGAAGCTCTCAAAGTGAGCGATATCCTCTTTAAGCTTGTCTGAAGGTGCAGCAGCATACTGCTCGTTAAGGATAGTAAGGTAGTCATTGTATGCCTGCATTACTTTCTCTGCCTCAATTTTGCCAGCCTGGAACATCTCACCAGCTACCTCCATATA
Organism: uncultured Bacteroidales bacterium; assembly: GCA_937901105.1. Lineage (GTDB taxonomy): Bacteria > Bacteroidota > Bacteroidia > Bacteroidales > UBA932 > Egerieousia. The sequence continues at coordinate 5,737 of CALCHD010000232.1, forward strand.
AGGTACAAGAAGGTTGGTCTTGGTTTTTGAACCTGTAAGTGCAACAACATCCTCAATTGCAGCAAGCACTTTCTCTGGAGCTGACTTCTTGTAGTAAGCCAGCATGTCATATGCAATATTCTCTGTAGAAGCCTTTACACTCTTAGGGAAGTTCTCCATTCTGGTTTTGTGGATCATCATAAGAGTATCAATAAGAGACTCTCTCAATGCCGCATTTGAGCCGCTCTTTGCAATAAGGCTCTTGTAGATCTTTCTACCGTCCAAGTAGAAGTTCTGGCTTGCCTTTGGAGGACAGAACTTAAGGGCACCTCTCCACTGTGATGCTGCCTCAGGAATGTTGTTCTGCTTCAAATAGTCTTTGTAGAAATTCAAGTGTCCAACACACTCTGCGCTGTCTTTACCATATTTTCCCTGTGCATTTGCAGAAACAGATGCAACTAGGAACAATGCTACGAAAAGAGTAAAGTAAACGTGCAATTTTTTCATGATTTGATTATTAAGTTAATTAATTATATTTTCTCTTTATAAACCACAAGTCGTGCAGGTTAAGGTTCAAATTAAGCTGGATGTACCTCTCCCTTACCTGATTAAGGTCTAATGAACCTCTCTGTCCCATATCTACTGACCATGAAATGGCATTATACCATCTGAAGACAGGCATTGACATGCCAAATGTAAATCCGTAAGCCTCTACCTGGCTGCCTCCAATATTGAAGTATGTCTGGTCATAATATGCACCTGCCCTATATGTTACCCTTTTAAGGTAATATCTTATATCGTGCCTGTTTGGAATGTATTCAACACCTACCCTGAAAGAGTTTGAGGCACAAGCCTTGAAATTGTCATCCTCACCAAATTCAGATCCGCTCCAGTCCTGCATCATATAGTCAAATCCAACCATCCACTTGTCCTGCTTCCTCAATGAGAATCCGAAAGAAAGCTCGCTTGGAATTTCAACCTTGTAGCCGGGTATTGATTCCATCCTTATAGTATCTGTTGCACTTCCACCTCCAACTGCTGTTGCATATCTTACATGGTCTCCCTCAAGATTGCTTGCAAATCTGTAAGCTGCTCCCACTGTAAGGTCAAGCTTGTCATTTATTTTATTGAAATACTGCACACCTGCCTTTGCCGAAAGTGCATTTACCCTGTAGTCCCAGCCGGTGTTGATATCCCTTATAGTAAGGTCTGTAACAAAATCCACATTGCTTTTTCTGCTCAAGTTGCCAAAGTAGTAAAGCATCTGGGCTCCAACAGAAAAATGCTCTCCTATGTTTGTTGCAGCACCAATGAAGAACTGGTTTATGCTGCCCTCTCCATATTTCTCGTACGCAATATCACCGTATTTTGCTATAATCTCGCTGTCTGTCTCATTCTCTCTGAACTTGTAGCCTATGTTACTGTATGGCGATATTCCAACTATAAGGGCTGACTTGTTGTAGATAGGTGCAGTGAACGCTACATTCTGCATGTTGGCAGTATTGAATGCAGACTCCACCTTGCCGTCGGTATTATAGAAGTTCTTCTGGCTTGCACCAAAATCGAACATGAAAGACAATGTATCCCTTGCTGTGATTGCTGCAGGGTTGAGATAGTTGATGTATCTGTTGTCCCTTACACCTGTACCAATACCGCCCATTCCCTTGTTGAAAGAAGTACCCTGCTTCTCAAGTTCACCTACTCCAAACAATGAATATGGAGTATATGTACCCAAAGCATCAGTATTTTGGGCGTTGGCTGAAAATCCAATTACAGCCAAAAAAAGTGCAATTATTGAAATTTTTCCAAAAAAGTTAATTCTGCGCATAATAATCAGCTATTAAGGCCAATCCTACCAATACCAGATTTGAAATTACAAAGATGGGACTTTTGACTTTTTTTGCAAAATAAAAAGAGTCTCCTCCCGTAAAAATTACCTTTCTGGCAGGATATTTTTTAATATAGCCTTCTACTTCAAATATCATTCCTAAAACTACACCCGCCTCCATGGCATCTGCAGTTTTTTTCCCATAATCCTTTATTTCATCCCCTGGATTTATAAGAGGAAGCCTTTTGGTGAAAGTATTCAGCGCCCTGCATCTGCTCTGCAGCCCCAATGAAATGTTGCCACCCTCAAATACACCTTCTCCGCTTATAAAATCCACTGTAAGTGCCGTGCCGAAATCAAATTTGATGCACTCCTCTCCAGGAAACATCATTGAAACCGCCAGTGCTGCAGCCAGCCTGTCCACCCCAAGTCCATTGGCAGGAAAACCTATGCTGAACTGTTTTGGGAGCTCCATTGTGCTGCACATCACTACAAGCTTCCTGCATCTTTGCTCCAAAACCCGCTGCATATGCTCATTGTCTTCCCTTACTGTGGAAAGAACTATTACATCCGGACGCTCCTCCTTTATGATCTCCAGCACAAATCCAAGCACATCATCCTGCGAACTTCTGTAAATTTCACCAAGCTCCCCGCCGCTGCAATATGCAACCTTGCAGTTGGAGTTGCCTATGTCAATGAGTAAATTTGCCACTGTAATAACACTTTACAAGTCCGCAAAGATAGACATTTTCATTTTATCCACAATATTATATCCTTTTTCTATTGTGTTTACTCCTTTGATTTTGAGCACTAATTTCCTGTTTTGCTCACTGACGGACATATTTGCAGGGGAAGAATTTATATAATTCAGGATATTTGCAAACAATGGAGTACTGTAGTACTGCGACTGCTGGTTAAAAATGAAGTATACCAGCATTATATTGTTTTTCAGTACTATCTTCTCAAATCCCAGCTTGATGGCCAGCCATCTCAACCTTACAACATATGTGAGCTGTACAAGCTGCTGCGGCAGTTCTCCAAACCTGTCCTTAAGGTCTTCCATGAATTTGTAGAGCGCTTCAGGTGAAGATATTGTGTCAAGTTCCTTGTACAGCCTTATCTTCTCGGAGGTTATAGATATGTAGCTGTCGGGAATAAGGAGCTCCATATCTGTATCTATGGTGCAGTCTGTAATGAATTCCTGCGGCTGTCCGTTGTGCTGGAGCGCCTGCTGGAACATCTGCTCGTTCCGGTAGCCTTTCTTTGCCTGCTTAACCTCTATTCCCTGCTCCTGCTTTATCTCTATGAAGGCCTCCGCAAGTATCCTCTGGTAAGTTTCAAATCCCATGTCGGCTATGAATCCGCTCTGTTCTCCTCCAAGAAGGTTTCCTGCACCGCGTATGTCAAGGTCCTGCATTGCTATGTTGAACCCGCTGCCCAGATCGGAAAAGGCCTCTATAGCCCTCAACCTGCGGCGGGCATCATCCGATATTGCTGCCATGGAAGGTACAATCAGGTAACAGAACGCCTTCTGGTTTGAGCGCCCTACTCTTCCACGCAACTGGTGAAGGTCACTCAATCCAAAGTTCTGCGCCTGGTTTATTATAATAGTATTGGCATTTGGGATATCTATTCCGTTCTCAACTATTGTTGTAGCTATGAGAATGTCATAGTCACCGGCCATGAAGTCAAGTATCTTCCCTTCCAGTTCCTTTGGATCCATCTTGCCGTGTCCTACACAGGTTTTTACCCCAGGGCATATTCTTCTCAATATGTCTTCCACAGCAAGTATGTCCTCTACCCTGTTGTGTACAAAGTATACCTGGCCTCCCCTTTCAAGCTCATAGTTTATTGCATCCCTGATGAGCTCTTCATTGAAGTCTATGATCTCTGTCTGCACAGGAAGCCTGTTTGGCGGAGGGGTATTTATAATTGAAAGGTCCCTGGCACCAAGCAACGAGAACTGCAGTGTCCTTGGTATTGGAGTTGCACTTAATGTAAGGGTGTCTACAGAAAGCTTGAGCTGTTTAAGTTTCTCTTTTGCAGCCACTCCAAATTTCTGCTCCTCATCAATTATAAGAAGCCCAAGATCCTTGAACTCAATCTCCTTTCCCAAAAGCCTGTGGGTTCCTATAACTATATCTGTCTTGCCGCTCTTGAGATTTTCTGAAATCTGCTTTATCTCCTTGGCAGTTTTCAGGCGGCTTATATATTCTATATTGCAAGGGAAATCCTTGAGCCTTTTCTTGAATGTCTTGTAGTGCTGCAGCGCAAGTATGGTGGTAGGTACAAGCAAAGCAACCTGCTTGCCGTCGGTTGCAGCCTTGAATGCAGCCCTTACGGCTATTTCTGTTTTGCCAAAGCCTACATCTCCACATACAAGGCGGTCCATAGGGCAATCCTTCTCCATATCTTCCTTCACAGCCTTTGTGGTCTTCAGCTGGTCGGGAGTGTCTTCATACATGAAGGATGCCTCAAGCTCATGCTGCAGATAACTGTCGGGAGAAAAAGCAAAACCTTTTGCCTGCCTCCGTTCTGCGTACAGCCTGATAAGGTCTTTTGCTATATCCTTTACCTTATTTTTTGTTGTGGTCTTGAGCTTGTCCCATGCTCCTGTACCCAGCTTGTATATTTTTGGAGGTGCACTCTCCTTGCTCTTGTATCTGGATATCCTGTGGATTCCATGTATTGATACAAATATTACATCATTGTCCTTATATATAAGCTTTATTGCCTCCTGCACCTTGCCATTGAGGTTGGTCTTTACAAGTCCGCCGAATATTCCCACTCCATGGTCTATATGTACAATATAGTCTCCAATCTGGAATGCGCTCAATTCATTAAGGGTAAGACGCTCACTGCGGGGAACCTCCCTTTTTATCTTTACCCTGTGGTAACGGTTGAAGATCTGGTGGTCTGTATACAGGCAGGTTTTTGTAAGGGTATCTACAAATCCTGTATGCAGAGAACATGGAAGCTCTATGAATTTTGGAACCTTTATGCCGCTCTCTTCACTGTTGTGGGAGAAAATATTGCGGAGCCTTTCAAACTGCCTCTCATTTTCACTGCTTATATATACGGTATAGCCTTCCGCAATCTTATTGTTTATGTCAGAGAGCAGAAGATTGAAATTTTTATTGAAAGAAGGCTGTGGCGAAATCCTGAACTCCACACTGGCCTCATCTTTTCCTATTGAATTGAAAGAAATAGTCTTGTTTGCAAATATAGATTCCCTTACTTCATCATACTGGCCATTTTCAAGAACAGTAAAGTCATTTACCCAAACAGTTGCTTTTCCCTTCCCGATAAATTCAAATATATTCTCTCCTTCACCCCCCTGCAGCTCCTCATTGTCATAAATGTTTGGGAATATCTCAATTTCACCGCACTCCTGCAATGACCTTTGGGTATTTGTATCAAACTCCCTTATGCTTTCAACTTCATTGCCAAAAAAGTCTATTCTGTAAGGCTTGTCTGAAGAGAAGGAGAATACATCTATAATACCTCCCCTTAAGGCGAACTGCCCCGGCTCCCCTACAAAATCAACCTTTTCAAACTTATATTCAAAAAGTGCCTCCTTTATGAATTCATGAGATACCATCTCCCCTTTCTTTATTTTGAGAATGTTCTTTTTCAACATCCCGTTGTTGGGAATTTTCTCATAAATGGCAGCAGGATATGTAATAAGTACAATTTCTTTATGTGTACTTTTGCCTCCTAGAAAAGCATTGAGCGCGCTTATAGCAGCACTCCTCTGAACCTTCTGCGAAGAGTCCTTCATAGTGCTTATCTTGTTTGATACAAGATTTGATGAAGCGGGGAAAAAGAAGACAGACTCTTCCGGCAAAAGATTGTAAAGGTCATTGGTAAAGAACTGGGCCTCCTCCTTGTTGTCCATCACTGCAACATAAACCCCACCCTTAATGGTTGAGGCTAGAGTAAAGGATTTTGAAGAGCCATATACCCCCTTTACCTGAATTTTATTTGTCCCTTTATTTGATATTGTTCCAACTAGCTCTTTTATAGCATCTTGGGAAGAATATACCGCTAAAAGCTGATTATTTTTCATACGTATTGCAAAAATAATCCAAGTTATTGACAATACCTTTAAAAACCTGTTGAAAACTGTTAAAAAACTATTGATAACCCTGTTTATAACTGTGGAAAACTAAATAATGGAGGATTGAATTTTTTGTATAAATAATTGAATTTTCCTAAAAACAATCAACTCCACCATATTTTTATTTAAAGTTTTACCTACAGCTTTTCAACATCCGTTAACTGTTAATATCATATTATATATTTATCAACACATGTTGATAAATATATATAAAATATTGTATTATAGTAATTTAACTATAATTTACAGTGTTGGTAACCATGTTAGTTATACACACTTGTGTTGATAATAAATTTTATCAACATATCAACAGCCCATATATAAACATCATATTTTTCTTTTATAAAAAGATTATATTTGTGTTATGAATAATTTTGAAAAAGATTTTGATCCCAGAAAGGCAAGCCTGCATTCAGAGGGAGATATAGAGGGGGTAATAAGGCCAAAGGAATTTGAAGATTTCTCTGGTCAGGAGAAGATATTGAAGAACCTCAAAGTATTTGTAAAGGCGGCAAAGCAGAGAGGAGAATCATTGGACCATGTACTGTTCCATGGCCCTCCAGGCTTGGGAAAGACCACACTTGCCAATATTATAGCAAATGAGCTTGGAGTTTCAATGAAGATAACTTCTGGTCCTATATTGGACAAGCCTGGTGACCTTGCCGGCCTCCTTACCAGTCTTGAGGAGGGAGATGTACTTTTTATAGATGAGATACACCGCCTCTCACCTGTTGTTGAGGAGTACCTCTATTCGGCAATGGAGGACTACAGGATAGACATTATGATTGATAAAGGTCCAGGAGCAAGATCTGTACAGATATCACTCAATCCTTTTACTTTGGTTGGCGCTACAACAAGGAGCGGACTCCTTACTTCACCTTTAAGGGCCAGATTCGGCATCCAATGCCATCTTGAATACTATGATTCAAAAGTGCTTTCAAAGATTGTCTGCAGAAGCGCAAAAATACTGGATATTGAGATAGACACACAGGCAGCAATGGAGATTGCCTGCAGGAGCAGGGGAACACCACGTATAGCCAATTCCCTTTTAAGGAGAGTAAGGGATTTTGCCCAGGTGGAGGGTAACGGAAAGATTGACCTTCCTATTACCAGATATGCCCTAGATGCCCTCAATATAGACAAGAGAGGACTTGACCTGATGGACAACAAGATACTTTCTACAATAATAGAAAAGTTCAAGGGAGGTCCTGTAGGAGTAAATACAATAGCCACTGCAGTTGGAGAGGATCCAGGAACATTGGAGGAGGTATATGAGCCTTTCCTTATAAAGGAAGGATTCATACAGAGGACTCCAAGAGGAAGGGAAGTTACAGAACTTGCATACAAGCATCTGGGAATTCAGCCTAAATATCAGGAAAATTCACTATTTTAGCATATTATTAAAAATAAAAACAGCATTACATATGAAAAAACTATTATTTGCAGTTCTAGCAGTATGTGTACTTTTGTCATCAGACATCATGGCATGTACTTCAGCTATCTTTACAGGTAAGGCTACTCCCGACGGAAGGCCACTTATGTGGAAACACAGGGATACCGGTGAGCCAAACAACAGAATACAGTACTTTAAAGGGGAGAAATACTCTTTCTATGCACTTATCAATTCACCTGACTTCTTTAACAATGAGGCTTGGACAGGTACCAATGAGGTTGGATTCTCAATTATGAATACAGCTTCATATAACCTTAAAGACGACGATGTTCCTTCAAAGATGATGGACAAGGAGGGTGTTGTAATGTACAAGGCCCTTGCAACATGCAGAACATTGGCCGACTTTGAGAAAATGCTTGACAAATACAAGAGACCTATGGGTGTTGAGGCCAACTTTGGTGTAATTGACGCAGAGGGTGGCGCAGCATATTATGAGGTGAACAATGACTCTTGGACAAAAGTAGATGTAAATGACCCTAAAATTGCTCCTCAAGGATATTTGGTATATACCAACCATTCAAATACAGGAAGATTGAATGAGGGTATGGGTTATGTAAGATATACCAATGCAGACAAGATTGTAAAGGAGCAGATTGCAAGAAACGGCAACATTACTGCACAGTGGATCATGCAGAGCCTTTCACGTACATTCTACCACTCTGTACTTGGCATTGACCTTAACAAGGACAAGGAGCTTGTAGACAAATGCAACGGCTGGTTTATGGACCAGGATTTCATTCCTAGGAAATCTTCTACATGTTCAATTGTTGTAGAGGGTGTAAAGAAAGGTGAGGATCCTAAAAATACGGTTATGTGGACAATTCTTGGTTACCCTCCTATTGGTGTTGCAGTTCCTTTGATGATAGCAAATGGTACAGATGTTCCTGCATTTATGACGGCAGAGGGTACAGGCAATGCTAAAATGTGTGACTGGAACCTTGAGAATAAAAAGGAAGTGTTCCCTATAAAGAGAGGAAACGGAAACAAGTACCTTAACTACTATGCAATTGAGAAATATATGAAACCTGCAATTGAGATGGAGAATAAGGTATTTGAGCAGGCAAACCCTATTATCAGCAATATTAGAGAGGGTAAAGCAACAGCTGCAGATCTTAAAGCAGTTTATGCTGAAATTGAGAAGATATTCTAGTATATTAAAGAATATGGATTGCTCCGGGAGTATGAATATGCTTCCGGAGTTTTTTTTAGTAACTTTGTAGGAAGAACAACAAAACTATATCTTTTATGCAGCTTTTTAAAGGAATTGAGAGGGCAATAGCCAGATTTAGACAGAAAGGTACACTTAAACGTGTAATGACCGTTTATGGACAGCAGGAAGTTGTTGGGAGATATATAGAAAATACAGACAAGCTGCTTCTCAATAATGAACCTATAGGTGAAAGTTCAAATATTTGGGTATGCTGGTGGCAGGGTGAGGAGAATATGCCGGAAGTGGTAAAGGTATGCTACAGATCAATTAAAAAATTGTCGGGAAGACATCCTGTTGTACTTATAACAGAAGATAATCTTAAAGATTATGTACAGCTTCCGCAGATAATAATGGACAAATATGCTGCAGGTATAATATCAAAGACACACTTTTCTGATATATTGAGGTTTTATCTGCTTAAGGAGCATGGTGGAATATGGATGGACATTACAAATTTCCTTACTGCAGAAATAGACACTTTTGTTCCCGTTGACAGCACATTTTACAGTTATAGGC
>CALCHD010000233.1 GCA_937901105.1 uncultured Bacteroidales bacterium
TATTTGTTAGAACAAGGTGTTGAAATAATTTTTAATACAATGGTTAAAAATTTGATCATTGATGAAGGTAAAATAGAAGGTGTTTCTACAGATAAAGATGAATATTATGCATCAGAAGTAGTAAGTGCAGTAGGTAGAGAAGGTGCTGAATGGTTCTATAATATTTGTCAATTGGTCATTTTCCAGAAGGAAGCCGTCGTGTCCGAATGCAGAGGTAATCTCCATATATCTTGCCCCTGGAATGTGTTGTGCCATGAATTTCTGTTCACAGGTTGGGAAGAGGCAGTCTGAATCAATTCCCACACAAACTGTGTTTGCTGTAACCATTTCCAATGCCTTCTCTACACCTCCCCTGCAGCGTCCCACATTGTGGCTGTCTGTAAGGTTAAGCATTGAAAGGTATGAGTAGGCGTCAAACCTGTCAACAAGCTTCTTGCCCTGATATCTCTGGTATGAACCGGCCCTCTGCGGGAATATGCAGTCCTCATTGCTCTCAAACTGGGTGGTGTTGTACCCTTCAAAGCTTCTGTATGAGATAAGGGCAATGGATCTTGCTGCAGCCAAGCCTGCCTTTCCTCCAAGAGGTTCAATTCTCTTCCCGACAATTTTATTCCCTCCCTCACCACGTTTGGTTGAGAAATCCTCCCATTCTGTAATTTCGGAGTACTCCTGCTGCTCAAAAGTAGGGTCTGTATAAAGGGCCATCCTCATGGATTCATTGAATGCGCTTCCCCAAGGGGTAAAGCGGCAGTTGCAGGCAAGCAGCACAAGGTTCTTTATCTTCTGCGGGTACATGATGCTCCACTCCAATGCCTGGAACCCTCCAACCGAGCCGCCAATCAGCAGGTCTACCTTTTTAAGCCCCAAATGCTCAAGGAGCATGTTGTGGCACTGTGCAATGTCCCTTACTGTTGTCTTTGGAAAGTTGAGAAGGTAAGGCTTCCCTGTAGCAGGGTTGATTGTGCACGGAGATGTGCTGCCGTAGCATGAACCAAGGATGTTTGCACAAATAATTGTATATTTTCTAGGGTCAAAAAACTTTCCCTCTCCAACCAGTACATCCCACCAGTCTGTAGGGTCAGAGTTGGCTGTAAGGGCATGGGTAATCCAGATAACTTTCTTCTCCGCAGATCCCTCCCTTGAGTATTCTTTGGAAATATGGTAGCATATCTCCATTTCTTCCAGCACATCGCCACATTCCAGTGCAAACGGTCCGTTATGTCTGTAATATCTCCTTTCCATACCGGTTATTTGCTTATAGAATCCAGTGCCTGCTGGAAATCTGCAATAAGGTCTTCAATATCTTCAATTCCTACGCTTATCCTTAATGTGCCAGGTGCAATTCCAATGCTCAAAAGCTCCTGGTCGCTCAACTGCCCGTGTGTGGTAGTTGCAGGGTGGGAGATAAGTGAGCGGTTGTCTCCAAGGTTTGTAAGCAGGGTGTAAAGTTTCAGGTTGTTTACAAAATTGCCGGCATCCTCTCTGCTTACCTTTAAATCTACTGTAAACACTCCTCCGAATCCGTTGCGAAGGTTCCACTTGCGGGGAGACGTTGCTTTTGGGCAGTATATCTATTTCGGGAGGGTTTGCAGATAAGGTGGCTTGCGTTACCTCCAGCCATTTTGCAAGTGCAAGGGTGTTGTCACACACGCGCTGGCATCTTAAAGAAAGAGTCTCGCATCCTGTAAGTACCAGGAATGCATTGAAAGGAGAGAGGCAGCTGCCAAAATCTCTCAATGCCACGCATCTTACGTATGCAGCAAAAGCGCTGTTGCCAAAGTGCTCTGCAAACTTGATGTTGTGGTATGAAGCACAAGGCTCTGTAAGCTGGGGGTATTTGCCGCTCTCAAACCAGTTGAAGTTGCCGCAGTCTACAATGATTCCGGCAAGGGAGTTGCCGTGTCCGCCAATATATTTTGTTGCGGAGTGGCAGATAATGTTTGCACCAAAGTCAACAGGTGCACATACATAGCCTGCACAACCGAATGTGTTGTCTACAATGAAGAGGATTTTGTGCTCCTTGCAGATCTTCGCCAACATCTGGAAATCCGGAACAGAGAAGTCGGAATTTGCAATAGTCTCAACGTAGATGGCCTTGGTGTTCCCGTCAATAAGGCTCTCAATCTCCTCCCTGTTATTGCATTTGTTGAGTTTTACGTTAATGCCAAGTTTAGGAAGGGTAACCTTGAACTGGTTGAAGGTTCCGCCGTAAAGCGACATTGAGCTGATGATGTTGTCTCCTGCATTGCAGATGGATGAGATGGCAAGGAACTGTGCGCTCATTCCGCATGTTGAAGAAACGGCTGCAGTACCTTTCTCCAATGCTGCAATCCTCTGTTCAAGGACATCTGCTGTAGGGTTTCCAAGTCGTGAATATATGTTGCCTGCCTCTTCAAGCTCAAAAAGTTTTTTTCCGTGCTCAACATCCCTGAATGCGTATGCCGAGGTCTGGTATATAGGGGTGATGCATGCTCCTGTTACAGGATCGGGCTGTGCACCTGCACGCACCTGAAGCGTATCAAATTTATAGTTTGACATAAAAGCGTATTTTATGTGTTGTGCAATAAGTGAATTGAAAGTTTTTTGCTGATGAAATATCCTGCGCATCCGGCCCAAGATAAATCTAGGAAGAATATGGAAGCATCTTAACGATGCATTCGCATAATGCACATGCCCATCATACCCATTGCCATAGACGGCATGGATGTAATCTGAATGATATGAGGGCTTTTGTTCATCCTTGCAAATATAATAAATTTGAAATAAAAAAATCCCGGAAGGCATATTTTTTTTGCATCCCGGGATTCTCATATTGTCTTGCAGCTTATCGCTTGTTAAGCTCTGCGG
>CALCHD010000234.1 GCA_937901105.1 uncultured Bacteroidales bacterium
CCAGGGTATACATACTCAATGATTGGGTAAAGCTTGGTTGAGTCAAAGTCAAAAGGCTTGTACATTACACCGTATAGATCTGTAATGCCGTCACCTGCCTTAACTGTAAAAATTTCCGGGAATTTGTATCCGCGGGCAAAAAGCTGGCTCAAGTCAGCCTCTTCAAGGTCCATAATCTTGCGTCCGGTGTTGTCGTATAGTGCTGATTTAGGGGCGCAGTCAACTCTTGAGTAAGTGTTTACAAAGTACTTGTTGTCCTCGCACATGTCAGCCTTGTTGTCAAAGTTACCTTTGTTAAGAAGCTTAACGTTGCTGCCGTCCAAGTTTGCGCTATATACATACATATAGTAAGGGTTGATTCCCTTCTCTTTGCCGCAAGCTGTGAAGTATACTGTTCTTTTAGCCTCATCTACTCCCAGAACCTCCTCTACGTGGTACTCGCCGCTGGTGATCTGGTTCTTTAGTGTACCGTCAGCCGCATATAGGTACAAGTGTGCCCAGCCGTCTCTCTCCGACCAGTGGATAAGCTCTGTTCCGTTGTTGAAGAACTCAAAGTTTCTGGTTTCAACGTATGTGTTCAGCTCCTCGTGGATAATCACCTTGCACTCGCCTGTAGCTACGCTCACCTCGCAAAGGTCAACTCTCTTCTGGTCTCTGCTCTGGCGTGTGAAGTAGAACTTGCTGTTGTCGCCAAGCCACTCCATAGGCATATATTTTGCCTGTGCAGCCTCTGCCATGTTTACAGGTTTTCTCTTAAGGCTTACAGACTGGTCCTTGAATGCTGCAATGTCAATTGCCTTTGAAGTCTTGTTCTCAAAGTCAAACAGGTAAAGGTATACTTTAGGGCCAGGCTCGCCCGGCATCTGGTATTTGTAGCCCTCAAGTTTAGGACGAGGGTTTGCAAGCACGTCAATTACCCATAGCTCCTTCACTTTGCTCATGTCGCTGCGGGTAAGGGCAAAATGTTTTGAATCAGGTGACCATGCAACATATGCTCCTGTACGTCTGGTGGTGTCCTCAACCTGATTGCCTCCGAATGAGCCTCTTCCTGCGTATGCAAACTCCTTGGTACCGTCGGTGGTAAGCTGGTGCTCTACGATAGTTGAGTCTTTCTCATTCTCCATTGCCTTTTTAAGGTTCTCCATGTCCATATACCACAAGTTGTAGTTCTTGCCGTAGATGGCATATTTTCCGTCGGGAGAAATGTTTGCCCATCTTGGGTAGTCCTTCTCTTTCTCCTGCTCGGTAATGTCGGTAAGCTTGCCCTGTGCAATGTCCCATTTGAAACGGAATACCTTGTTCTCTTTTGCACCAGGCTTGCCGCCTCTAGGATCCTTCTTTGCTCCTGGCTTCTCCTTTTTAGGAACCATGATTGAGGTCTTGATCTCAAACTCAAACGCCTTGTCGTTGTCTGTAAGTTTAAGCTTCTCGATTGGAAGATGCTGTGCATCAAACGGATCTTTGGTTATGGTAGAGATCTGTGCAGCAAGCTTGCCCATGTCCCAGATTTTTTTCTTGGTTCCTGCTACAGGGTCTACAATGTAGTACTCTGTGCCCTGGGTTGTCTTGTATGTATACCAGAACTTGTCTGAATTCTTGAACCAGTTAGGCTTTACCTCTGTAGAGAATACCATCTGGTTCACTTTCTTTGCAGAGAAGCGCTCTGCAAGGTCATAGTTGGCTTTTGTGACCGGTGTCTGCTGTGCGTAACCTACGCTGCAGGCAATAAGCGCAATTGCTAAAAATAGTTTTTTCATATAGTATTTGGTTATAGTTTCCTGTCCCATTCTCCCACCTCCATATCGGTGATGTTCCCGTTCTCAATCTTGAACCTCAATGCAGTGCGTACAGTGTGGAAACCCTGTATGCCGGCTGCTCCGGGGTTTATGGTGAGCATGTTGTAGCGGGAGTCGTTCATGACTTTCAAAATGTGCGAGTGTCCGCAGATGAATATGTCGGGAAGATGTGCGTTGATGAGCTGGAAGGCCTTGAAGTCATATCTTCCAGGGTATCCTCCTATGTGCATCATAAGTATCCTCTTCCCCTCAAATTCAAAGAACTGTACATAAGGGTGCGCCAGCCTTACGCTGTAGTCGTCACAGTTGCCGTGCACGCCGCGGAGAGGCTTGAATGCGGCAATGGCATCCGCTGTCTCAAGGTTCCCGAAGTCGCCTACGTGCCATATCTCGTCAACAGGTTCAAGGAACTTTTTCAGCTTGTCGTCAAAGACTCCGTGCGTATCTGATATCAGCCCTATGTATGCCATATGGAATTACAGTTTTATTACAATCTTCTTCTTGTACAAGAACATTGCCATGGCTGTGAATACTGCTACGTATACAAGTGCGTAGATAAGGGAAGAAACCTCATTGCTTTCACCCACAATTGCAACGCACACGTTATTGTAGAACCAGCTCAATACGCTCCAGGTCTTCTCCTTAACAGCTCCGTCGGCCATTACAACAGTGTATTTCCACCTTATGATCTGGCCAAGGATCTTTGCAAAGAGGCCTGCCATTACAAAAGCAAACAGCGGGTTCATGCCCAATGCCTTGAATGGAGTGAATGCCTTCTCCTT
>CALCHD010000235.1 GCA_937901105.1 uncultured Bacteroidales bacterium
AGAAAGCTGTAATGAACGGTGTAATGCACTTCTCTGTTCTTGACGGATGGTGGGTTGAGGGTTACAAAGAGGGCGCAGGCTGGATGCTTCCTATGGAGAGGTCATATGACAACCAGGGCTTCCAGGATGAGCTTGATGCAGCAACCATCTACAACATCATTGAGGGCGAGATTGCTCCAATGTACTATGACAAGGATGACAACGGCATCTCAAAACTATGGATTGAGACCATCAAGAACTGTGTTGCAGAGGTAGCTTGCAACTTTACAACCAACAGAATGATGGAAGACTATATCAGACAGTACTACTTGCCTCTTGCCAAGAGAGCTTCAAAGCTTACAGCTAAAGAGTATGCTGTAGCTAAAGAGATTGCTGCCTGGAAGAACAAGATGAGAAGAGAGTGGCCTATGATTGAGGTTCTTGAGTCTTCAAACGTGGACAACTTGTCGGGAGCATTGCTTTTGAACAATGAGTACAAGGCAGAGATGACATTGTCTGTAGGTGAGATTGACCCTAACGACATAGGAATTGAGATTCTTCTTGCAGAGCCTAACAAGAAAGGCAAGCTTTGCATCAAGGAGACATTTGAGTACAAAGTTAAAGAGTGTAAAGATGGCGTTGCAACTTACAAGTGCAAGATTGTTCCAGACAAGACTGGCGCATACCACACTGCAGTAAGAATGTATGCAAAGAACAAACAGCTTCCACACAGACAAGATTTTGAGTTGGTAAAATGGTTGTAGCAGCAACAGGCTTTTTTGACGGAGTACATAAAGGACACAAAAAAGTACTTTCTCTCCTGTGTGACATTGCCGCACAGGAGGGGAAAAAAAGTGCGGTCATAACTTTTTGGCCTCACCCCAGGAATGTATTGCAGCAGCAGGCTTACAGCCTGCGGCTCCTTACATCCATTGAGGAGAAGAAGCAGCTTGTAAAGGGGCTTGGAGTGAACAAGTTCATTACAATTCCGTTTTGCAAGGAGTTCAGCCGCAATACAACAAGAGAATTCCTGAAGGGCTACCTTAAGGACAAGTACGGAGTCTCTACTCTCATTATAGGTTATGACCACAGGTTCGGATGTGACAAGGTGTCGCACGAGGAGATGATTGCCATGGCCAAGGAGATGGGGATAAGGGTAGTTGAGGTAAGCGAGTTCATTCAGGATGAGAACGTGATAAGTTCCACCAAGATAAGGAACTTGTTGCAGGAGGGGAAGATTGAGAAGGCAAATGACTTTCTCGGATACAGATATGGCCTTAAGGGTGTAGTGGTTTCAGGGCAGAAGGTGGGAAGGACAATAGGATTCCCCACAGCTAACATGAAGCTCTACGAGCCTCTGAAGATGATCCCTGCTGATGGTGTATACAGTGTTTTTGTTGAGGTGCTTGGAAAAGTATACATTGGAATATGCAATATTGGCACCAGACCTACTGTAGGGGAGAGCAACGAGAGGACAATTGAGACCCATATCCTGGACTTTGAGGAGGATATCTATGGCCTTGACATCAAACTTGAGTTTGTTGGAAGTATAAGGCCGGAACAGAAATTCCCGTCATTGGATGCCTTGAAGGAGCAGTTGGGCAAGGATAAGGATTATGCGTATAATCTTTTGAAGGAGAAAATTGTAAAAAAACTCAGATAGCTATGAAACTTCTTGATTCTGATATTCTTGGCATTTTGCTTGCATTGATGACATTTATTGTGCCTGCAATTTCGGGCATATTGGAAAAGAAGCGTAAAGAAAAGAAGCGTAAAGAGGCGGCACTTGATGTTGAAGTGGAAGAGCTGCCTGAACAGCCCTGTCGGGAGGAAAATGAAAACTCTGTTGAGGCACAGAAGCTGAATGATGAGATTCAGGAGCTTTTTGATGTGCTGATTGGCAAGGGAGTTCACGTTGAAAAGAATGAGGAACCTGTTGAGGGAGAGGAGGAAATTCTCCCCCACATCTCTACCCCTGCAGCTGATGAGCTGCAGCCGGTTCCTGAAGAGGTAGAGGAGAATGTGGTTCTGCAGACAGAACCGGAGGCGTTGCAGGAAGTGCCTGCTGCGCAGGAGGGGAACTCTCTGAAGAAAAGGATAAAGGACAATCCGAAGGAGGCCATAATCCTTGCAGAGATACTTGCTCCAAAATTTAAGGAATACAATTGAATATTTGAAAATTAAAGATATCATGTCAGGTAAAGTACATTATTTTACAGAAGAAGGTCTTGAAAAAGTGAAGGCGGAATTGGCCCACATGATTTCAGTAGAGAGACCTGCTATCTCTAAAGCCATTGCAGAGGCTAGAGATAAAGGAGATTTGTCGGAGAATGCAGAGTATGATGCAGCAAGAGAGGCACAGGGCCTTTTGGAGCTTAAAATCTCACAGCTGCAGGATATTATTGCAAATGCAAGGGTTATTGACGAGTCAAAGATCAATACCGACCAGGTTCAGCTTTTGAACAAGGTGAAGATCAAGAATCTTGCAAACGGTGCCATTATGGAGTACACCATTGTAGGTGAGAGTGAGGCAAACCTTAAAGAGGGTAAGCTTGCTGCACAGACTCCTATTGGAAAGGCGCTTATTGGAAAGAAGAAAGGTGAGGTTGTTGAGGTGAATGTACCTAGCGGCATCATCAAATTTGAGATCGTTGACATTTCAATCTAAAGGTTATGGCTTCTATTTTCAGCAGAATTGTAAACGGTGAGATCCCTTCGTGGAAAGTTGCGGAGGATGAGAACTACTATGCTTTCTTGGATATCAATCCATTGGCAAAAGGACATACATTGGTAATCCCTAAAATGGAGGAGGACTACATCTTTAACCTTCCTGCGGAGACATATGCAGGGTTGTGGGAGTTTGCAAACAAGGTTGCAAAGGCGCTTGATATTGCAGTTCCAAGCAAGAGGGTAGGAGTTGCTGTTCTTGGAATGGAGGTGCCTCACGCACATATCCACCTTGTTCCGCTTAACAGCGAGCAGGACCTGGATTTCAGGAAGGAGAAGCTTTCTCTTTCTAAAGAGGAGTTTGCGGCAATAGCTGAAAGTATATCAAAAGCATTTTCAACACTATAATTGACCTATGAGAAAAATCGCAGTTTTGGGCCTTGCTGCTCTAATGGCAGTAGGCTGTTCAAAAAATAATGGTGCGCAGATCAATGCAAAGATTGAGGGCGCAAATAACGCTGAAGTTGTTTTGTATCAGCTTGCAGTTAACCAGATCAAGCCTGTTGATACATTGAAGACTTCAGCCGACGGTACAGTAAAATGTGCAGTTTCAATGCCTGATGCACAGCCGGAGTTCTACTACCTTGTATACAAGGGGAACAAATTGGCTTCATTGGTATTGAAGGCAGGAGACAAGGTAAGCGTAAAGGTTGACACTTTGGGCAAGGGCCTTGCAGTTGAGGGTTCAGAGGAGTCTGTACTTCTTGGCCAGTATGAGAAAGGCCTTGCAAAGGTGTCAGCAGAGTTTGAGGCAATGGCGGCGCAGATGGATGCTGCATTTGCAAAGAAGGACAGCAAGGAGGCAATGCAGATTAACCAGCAGATGAGCAAGGCATATGTGGATTACAGAAAAGGCCTTATCAAGAGCATTATGGAGAACCCATACTCTTTTGCCAATGTTAATGCATTGTATCATTCAATTGCGCAGCAGCTTCCTGTATTCTCTACAGAGAATGACTTCCTTCTTTTCCAGAGAGTGCACGACTCTTTGGCAACCCTTTACCCTGCATCTGTATACTTGAAGTCTCTTGAGGGACAGATACAGAGTTCAAAGAACGCAATGGCAATGGTTGACAAGATAAATCAGGCAGGTGAGACAGCATTCCCTAATTTGTCTCTTCCCGACATCAATGCAAAGAACGTGGAGCTTTCATCACTTGAGGGCAAACCTTTCATCCTTATGTTCTGGACCATCACAGAACCAAGCCAGAAGATGTTCAACAACGAACTTAAAGAGGTATACCGAAAATACAGGAACAGCGGACTTGAGGTTTACCAGGTGAGCCTTGACAGCGACAAGACTGCATGGGCAGCATCTGTAAAGGAGCAGGAGCTTCCTTGGATCAGCGTTTGTGACGGAAAAGGTGTAATGTCTCCATCAGTATCTGCTTATAACGTGGCATCGGTTCCAACAATGTTTGTTTTCAATGCCAAGGGTGATATTGTTGCAAAAGGCAACCTTACTGGCATGGGTGAGATTGAGGCAGCAGTAAAGAAGGCTGTGAAATAGCAAGATAAATCTTAAATATAGAAAGAGCGGGATATGCAATGCATGGTCCCGCTCTTTTTATGCGTATTCTCCTTTTGGCTTACAGCAGCTTCTTTGGCTTGCCTGCAACAAAGTCTTTAAGGTAGAAAGGCTCAAAATAGGCATTGTCCTCAAATTCTCCCGCCTCCAGCTTGGCAAAGGCAATTGCCCTCATGCCAGTTGCATGGGGAGTTTGCGGTGCAAAATAGGCATTTGGATTGTTCCCTACAAGTTCCTTGAACTTTTCAGCTCCGTTGCCGGTGAAAAGGACAGGGCCTGCTGCAAGTTCTGCCGCATAGCTGTTCTCATCAAGAATCTTTGCCTCAACGGGGGTGAGCTGCTCCCCTTTGGAGTTGAAGTTTGCGGTATATACTTCCATACGGCGGGCATCAATCATCGGGATGATGGTAAAGTCTCCCTCTCCTGTGTAAAGGTTATTGTCAAGTGCCATCTGGGCAATGGTTGCAAGGGTGCACACGGAGATCAGCGGCTTGCCGGCACCATAGCACAGCCCTTTGGCAATTGAAACCCCAACCCGAAGGCCGGTGTATGATCCCGGGCCTTTGCTGACGCATACCGCATCGCAGTCAGCGAGTGTCAATCCGCGCTCAGTCAGCATCTCCTGGATGAATACGGCTGTGAGTGATGCGTGTGCCTTGGGAGCTGAGCTCTCCCTATATGATGTAATGGCGCCGTCCTGTGCGAGCGCGACCGAACAAAGTGCTGTAGAAGTCTCTATGAGAAGTATGTTGTCCATGTCTAGTTCCAGAAGATC
>CALCHD010000236.1 GCA_937901105.1 uncultured Bacteroidales bacterium
TTTTTGTATGGTCTCCTCAGGTACGGTTTTTACACCAATTTTGTCAATCTCTCCAAGGATGTATTCAGCAGCCCTTACGGCTCCATCCTTATAATTGCTTCTGCCGTAATAATCTGCAGAAGAGAGTTCCTTTACAACCTCCACATAATAATCCTTGCTTGGCAATAAAGCCTGCTCACTGGTGTTACATCCTTGTAGCATCATGATACCCATAACTGACATCAAAAGTTTTTTCATAATGTGTTTTTTTGTTCTGGATGTAAATTTAATAAATTATCGGGAAGAAAATTGCTAACTTAGTGGAGAAAATTCAGCAATATGGGCTACCGGAAATTTGACACCTGCTTTTTTGAGCGCTATGCACAGCTCACCCTTGAAAGGGTGCTGGGGAGCAAGTATGCCACCCTTGTGAATGTAGACAGACCTGATCTGCAGACTCCCGACAAGTCCCTGGGCATTGAGGTTACCCGCGCCATGGAGCCCGACAAGCACAACGCCAACCAGCTGCTGAAGGAACTTGCCGGCATGCAGGTTTCCGAGGAGCATCATGCCGATATGCAGAAAATTGTTGAGTGCGGCTATGCCTACGGTCTCCCAGGACTCAACTACACCGGTTACATTGAGCATGAATACTGGTCATTGGCCCAGCCGCTGCAGCGCATCCTCACCAGCAAGATAGAGAAAGTGGCCAGAGGGTTCTACGGAAATTTCCAGGAATTCGGGCTGTATGTCTTCTGCCGCGATCTGCTGGACATCACCCAGGTAGAACAGGCCGTCTCGTTTGCCCTCCGCCTGCAGGACAATCTGGACATCCGGTACAACACCATCTATCTGTCACAAACCGACACCCTTTACGTGTGCCGCCTCACCGACAACCTCTTCTCCGAAGGCATTGACACCCGCATTGAGGCTCACCATATTCCCGACGAGCTCCGCCGCGAATTCTTCTTCAAGGCATTGGGATACTGATTCCAGGGAGTGGTCTCCCCTACCGCACAGAGAAACATCCCGGTTTTCCCCCTTTTCCAGGACAAAACCATTCCGCAACCAAGAAATGTCCCGGTTCCGGAAGCATTCCCGGGACAAAAAGAAAGAGCACCCAATATGGATGCCCCTTCTCAATATAAATGAGTTTTGTTATTTTGAAAATTTCATCTTAAGACAAACTACTTAACCTCCTCAAAGTCAACGTCAGTTACCTCGCCGTCTTTGCCGCCCTGTGCGCCTGCACCTGGGTTAGGACCCTGTGCACCGCCCTGTGGACCAGCTGCCTGTGCTGCTTTAGCCATATCCTCGCTTGCAGCATGCCATGCAGCGTTAAGTGCCTCGGTCAATTTGTCAAGCTCTGCAATGTTTGCTGCCTTGTGAGCCTCTTTAAGCTTGTTGGTAGCATCCTCAATTGCAGCTTTCTTCTCTGCAGGGATCTTGTCACCGTACTCTTTAAGGTTCTTCTCGCTCTGGAATACCATTGCGTCTGCGTTGTTAAGCTTGTCAATTCTCTCGCGCTCCTCTTTATCTTTAGCCTCATTAGCCTTAGCCTCGTCACGCATTCTCTTGATCTCCTCCTCTGAAAGTCCAGAAGAAGCCTCAATTCTGATCTGCTGCTCTTTGCCGGTAGCTTTATCTTTAGCAGATACGTTAAGGATACCGTTAGCGTCAATGTCAAAAGTTACCTCAATCTGAGGAACGCCTCTAGGAGCTGGAGTGATTCCATCCAAGTGGAAACGGCCGATAGTCTTGTCATCTTTAGCCATTGGCCTCTCACCCTGAAGAACGTGGATCTCTACTGAAGGCTGGTTGTCTGCAGCTGTAGAGAATACCTGTGATTTTCTTGTAGGGATTGTGGTGTTGCTCTCAATAAGTTTTGTGAACACGCCACCGAAAGTCTCAATACCCAATGAAAGTGGAATTACGTCCAAAAGAAGAACGTCTTTAACGTCACCGGTAAGTACACCACCCTGGATTGCAGCACCAATAGCAACTACCTCATCAGGGTTAACGCTCTTGTTAGGCTCTTTGCCAAAGAACTTCTTAACAATCTCCTGGATAGCAGGGATACGGGTTGAACCACCTACCAAAAGAACCTCGTTGATGTCTGATGCTGAAAGGCCTGCATCCTGAAGCGCCTTGCGGCAAGGCTCAATTGTTCTCTGGATCAATGAATCTGCCAACTGCTCAAATTTTGCTCTTGTAAGGGTTTTAACCAAGTGTTTTGGAATACCGTTAACAGGCATGATGTAAGGCAAGTTGATCTCAGTTGAAGTCTGGCTTGAAAGCTCAATCTTAGCCTTCTCAGCAGCCTCTTTCAACCTCTGAAGAGCCATAGGGTCTTTAGAAAGGTCAATGCCGTCGTTCTCGCTCTTGAACTCGTCAACCAACCACTCAATGATAACGTGGTCGAAGTCATCACCACCAAGGTGAGTGTCACCGTTTGTAGACTTAACCTCAAACACACCGT
>CALCHD010000237.1 GCA_937901105.1 uncultured Bacteroidales bacterium
AGCAATATGGGGCTGGTGATTGTGGATGAGGAGCATGATTCCAGCTATAAGCAGACGGAGCCTGCTCCAAGATATCAGGCCAAGGATACTGCAATCATGCTGGCGCAGCTGCACGGGTGCAATGTGCTGCTGGGGTCGGCTACTCCCTCTTTTGAGAGTGAGTACAACTGCCTGGTGAAGAGGTTTGCCCTTGTGGAGCTTAAGGAGAAGTATTTTGGAGGTGACGGGCCGCAAGTGGAGATTGTGGATACTGTTTATGCGTATAAGACAAGGCAGATGGCTGGAAGCTTCTCACAGAAGCTCATCAACGAGATAAGGCGTACAGTAGAGCAGGGACAGCAGGTGCTGGTGTTCAGGAACAGGCGCTCCTATTCTCCAATTGTGGAGTGTGAGGAGTGCGGGGAGATTCCAAAGTGTCCGCACTGCAATGTACATTTGAGCTATCATAAGTACAACAATACGTTGAGGTGCCATTATTGTGAATATATAGCCGGTTTTACCGGGGTGTGCAGGCATTGCGGTACCGCTTCATTCAAATATAAGGGGGCAGGAACGGAAAAGCTTGAAGAGGAGCTGGCAGCGTTGCTTCCGCAGGCGCGCATTGCCCGTTTTGATGCAGATGTTGCCAAGAGCAAGAAGGCGGAGGAGCAGGTTATAAAGGATTTTGCACAGGGTGGCATAGATGTGCTTGTAGGTACCCAGATGATAAGTAAGGGTTTTGATTTTGAGAAACTTAAACTGGTAGCGGTGCTGCAGGCAGATACCATTCTGGGTATACAGGATTTCAGGGCTGATGAGAAGGCGGTGCAGCTTCTGACCCAGCTGATGGGGCGTACGGGCAGAAGGGGTGAGAGGGGGAAGATAATCATCCAGACGAGCCAGAAGGAGCATCCTGTGCTGGTAAGCCTGGCGGCATCTTCTGGCGGAGCAGATGTTCATGCCTCTCCTATAACAGGCATGCTTCTGGGGGAGAGGCAGCAGTATGGTTTTGCCCCTTATGTGAGGATGGTGAAAATCATTGTAAAGCATTCAGACACCAACAAACTTGAGGAGTTGTGCCAGGCAGTGAAGAGGGCGGTTGAGGGGGCGCCGGACCTGCAGTACAAGGAGCTTACAGGGCCGTTTTCTCCACAGATTGACAAGATAAGGGGAGAGTGGATAAAGTGCTTCTATATAAAGTTTGCCAGGGACAGCCGCCTTGTGAAGAACAAGGAGGCTCTCAAGGAGTGCATATCAAAAATCAAGGGGAGCCAATCCATTATCCTGGATGTGGATCCCCTGTAGATATTTTTCTTCCCGCAGATTTTCTTCCCGACAGTCTACAGCACGTAGTTCACACCCACAACAACCTTGATGGCGTGAGGTACAAGCTCAAAAGTGAAAGGTGAGGTTCCTACAGCCTCTCCGTCTATTTCTATGCGGCTTTCGGGGAAGCTTTCAATCTCAATTTTCTTGCACTGTGTATGCATCACTTTTGGAATGGAATAGATGTTTCCGGAGTATAGCACCTTAAAGTTGCGGGCAATGCGGAACTTTGACATCTTCTTGATTACGGTTAGGTCCATAAGCTCGTCATCAACAGCTGCATAAGGGGTCTGCTGCATACCGCCTCCATTGTATTTTCCAATACCTACGGCACCGGAGAATATCATGCCGTCATAGAACTCCTGGCCGTCTACCTTTATGTTGAAATGCACAGGGGAAAATTTGGCAAAAGTGTGCAGTGCACTCCTTAAATAGAGCCATTTCCCATATTTCCCTTCATCCTTTAGGAGATTGTACTTGAGGTTTACTACAGCATCGTAGCCCATGCCAGCAACATTGGCC
>CALCHD010000238.1 GCA_937901105.1 uncultured Bacteroidales bacterium
ACTACATTCTGGGAGAGATTCAGAAAGTGGGGGTGGAGACTGTTCCGCAGGAGGTTATCCTCAAGGCCTGGGAAGGAAAACAGAGGCCAGAGCTGCATGCGCTTCAGCCTGAGTTCAAGAGCCTCATTACCCCATGCGGAGAGGGGCGATGGACTGGTGCTCCAGAGTGGAAACTATCTTATTTGCAGCATTTTACTCATCCTTTGAATGCCCAGAGGGGCGCTGTGGAACTTGTGGTTGACGGAGATACCCTAAACCATACCGTACAATATACCTTGAAGGAGTTTTCTCCTACTTTCAAGGGGGATTTGGATGTGGTATATTTGGATAACAAATATCTTAATCCCGACGATTTCTGCAAGTATGTGAACTCGGGTGCCTTCAAGGACAAGGCTGTGGTGCTGGATTGGGACCGTTTCCGCGAGACAATGTATACATTCCCTGGAATTGAGGTGTACAAGACCTATTTTATGCCTATGGAGAATGTAGGTGCCCTTATCTGCAAGAGCGAGGAACTGCTTCCTTACTTCAAGAGCCGTAACCACTTCAATACTCCTATGCCGGTGTTTATGGTAGATTCAACTTTCCCTGCAGATGCCAAGAAGGTGCATATTGATGTTGAGGCTGAGATGGTTGAGAACGATGCGCACAATATAATTGCATACATTCCGGGAACATCAGGCAGTGAGAAACATTTCATTCTTGCCTGCCACTACGACCATTTGGGCGTTTGTGGAGACGAGATTTTCTACGGTGCCAATGACAACTCTTCAGGTTCGGCAATGTTGTTGAATCTCATGCGCCATTTCAAACAGAATCCGCCTGAGTATTCAGTTATGTTCATCTTCTTTGATTCTGAGGAGAACAACCTTCTTGGTTCATTCTTCTACGCCGATAATCCGCTCCTTCCATTGGAAGACATTGCCTATTTTGTTGAACTTGACATGATTGGTGACAACGGCAATACCGTATACTGCCAGATTTCAGACGCCGGAGAGCGAGGCTTGCAGTATTTGAATGAGTTGAATTCCGCTATGCCTGTTCCGTTTGCCAAATTGGACCGCCATCCAATGGATGACTACGCAGACCACTATCCGTTTGGCCTGAAAGGCGTTCCTGCAATCTACATGGAGATGGACGGTGATACCAACAAGAACTATCACTCTCCAAGAGACACATTTGAGAACTTCTTCTCAGACAACTACGACAGAATCTTCAATCTTGTGAAGGGATTTGTTGAGGGGTATAAGTAGTTAATATCTCAATTCAGATACATCCTCTCCGGCCGCCATCATTGTGCGGATTTGGGTTGAGGAGATATTTACCATAGGGGCGTCTATGTAGATGGCCCCTTTTTCGTTGCAAATTGCCTCAGTGTCAACCCCTTCCCTAGGGTATACAATGATAGGGTACCTGTTGAGGATTTCCTCTCCACGGTACCATTTGTGGAGGATATTTATATTGTCTCCCCCCATCAGCAGGGCAAAATGCCTGCGGGGATGAAGAGCTGAAAGTTTCTCCAATGTGTTGTAGGTGTACAGAGGGGGCTCCAGATGGAATTCAATGTCTGAAGCGGTGAATTTTTCTTCCCGACAGATATCTGTGTCATCAAGCTCTAAAGTTGTGACTCCGACAGGATTCAAACCTTGTACATTCTGATTGCCAGATGTTTGCTCTTCTTCGTTGAGTTTCCTAACCACCCTCTCCAGATCCTCCCACCTCAAGTTTGCGTCCTGGAGGGTGTTGCTCTCCTTTATTGGGTTCTTGGGGCTCAAGACAAAGCAGAGCTGCTCTGCCCATGGCTGGGCAGCTACAAATCTTGCCACTGATGCATGGCCTATGTGGAAAGGATTGAAGCTGCCAAAGTACAGGACTGTAAGTTTTTCTATGTATGTGTGGAAGAAAAGGCGGAAACCGGTCCTAATCTGGTTTCTGATACGGCGGAATTCACTTTTTATGAACTCCGGAGTGCCGGTTGCTTCAGATGGGTCTTCAAACCCCATGTGTATGCGGTGTTTCACCTTGCCGGTGAATGCGGGGCAACTCTCGTTTGCTCCGCCACACACGGTTATAACATAATCCCACTCCTGCTGCAGGTATATGGAAACATCTTTTGGGGTGTGGGACGAGATGTCAATCCCGGCCTCCAGCATGGTTTCAACAGCCAGCGGGTTTACCTGTGCTGCTGGTCTGGTTCCTGCTGAGTGCACCTCAATGCTGCTGCTGAATGATTGCAGAAAACCGTGGGCCATCTGGCTTCGGCAGCTGTTTCCGGTGCAGAGGATAAGGATTCTCATTTGCGTTAAGTTATTTTGCCTCAAACTCGGCAACCATCTGCTCTGCCTGTGCAAGGGCCTGCTCAAGGTTGTCGTTTACAAGCACTACATCAAATTTGCTGGCGTAGGTAAGTTCTTCCTCCGCTTTTGCCACACGGCGCTCAATTGCCTCAGCCGAGTCTGTCCCGCGTCCAACAAGGCGGTTGCGCAGCTCCTCCACTGAAGGTGGCTGGATGAACACCGCAAGGGCATTCTCTCCGTAAAGTTTTTTAAGGTTCACGCCACCTTTAACATCAATGTCAAAGATGATGATGTTGCCTTTTGCCCAGATGCGCTCCACCTCAGAAACCAGTGTGCCGTAGTAAGAGCCTTTGTAAACCTCCTCATACTCAACAAATTCTCCGTTTGCAATCTTGTTCTCAAACTCCTCTGTTGAGAAGAAGTAATAATCCTTTCCGTTCTCTTCCTGTCCGCGCGGAGCCCTTGAAGTTGCCGAAACCGAAAACTCCAGGCAACCGAACTTGCCAAGCAAATGTCTAACAATTGTACTTTTTCCTGCTCCCGACGGTGCCGAGAAGATTATCACTTTCTTTTTCATTTGTTCCAAGTCTTATGTATTAAAACACAAAGATAAGAAAGTCCCCCCGTAAACCCATTATTTTTTGAGTATAAACTCAAAGCGGAGTCCCCCTCCCGGACGGTTGCATACAGAAATTGAACCTCCGTGGAACAGCACGGCATGCTTTACTATGGCCAATCCGAGTCCTGTGCCGCCAAATTTGCGGGAACGCCCTTTGTCTACCCTGTAGAACCTCTCAAACAGGCGCTGCAGCTGGTGCTCCTCCACACCGCAGCCGTCATCTTCAAAACGAATGCGACATTCCGATTCATTGTTGGCAATAAGTGAAATATATATATTCTTGCCATTTGAATAGGAAATGGCATTTTCTGTAAGATTACGAAAAATAGAACCTATGAGTGAGAGGTTACCACTAATAATGACTTGTTCATTGAATTGGGTATGTAGTGTCATACGCTCATTATCGGGCATTATCTCCAATTCATCAGCAATTTCTGTGAGAATATCATTGACTACAACTTTTTCTTTATCTATAAGTGCATTCCCGTCTTCCATTCTCGTAATCAACGAGACATCTGCCAATAATCGTCTAAGACGCTCATTGTGTGTATAACACCTCTCTATAAGTCCCTGACGCTTCTCTTCGCTCAAGTTAATACCAGATAACAGGGTTTCCAAGCACACCTGAATAGATGCTACGGGTGTTTTCAATTCGTGATTGATGTTATTTGTCAACTGTCGTTTAATGCGTATTTTCTCTTGCTCCTCTCGCATTGTTGCTTCGTAGGCAACATCCCTATCCTTAATGGTTTGTTGTAACTTGGTGTAAAGATGTACAATATGGTTTGAGATTGTGCCTAGTTCATCATTAGGGAACAATTCATCTTCATCAAAATACTCGCCTTTTTCTGCCTTCGCTGCAAATTGTGTTAGACGCTTAATATTTTTCCCAAGTTTACGGGTAGCAAAATATGCCAAAGTGCTTGTTACCAGACTGAGAATAATCATCAGTCCCAAAAAGTCCCAATCTGCTTTTAATAGTTCTTTTAAAGATGGCGAATATGGAATTGCTGTTCGTACTATAACTCTATCTCCTTTAGTAGCAGAATAAAAATATTCTCTTCCATCACTGACTGATTGTCTACCAATGTGATATCCGGAACCATTCTTCAGCGCTTCTGCAATTTCATGGCGCTCACGATGATTGTCAAGAGAATCAATGGAAATCATATTGTCATAAATCACAGCACCAGTCAATGTTATGACAGATACACGAAGGTCCTCATAAGGCTTTGAATAAGTTTCTATAAACTCTTCAAATGGAAGGCCGTCTTCTATCGTTTCTAATAGCTGACGATTATAAAGTTGAAGTTGAGCACTCAATAATTCAGATTTATATTCTTTCTCTCGTAGGAACTGAAATCCTATGGAGCACAAGATTATGGTCCATGAGAAAGCAAGCAACATCAAAAAAAGTCGCTTATGATATGAAATTTTAATCACGGAAGCCATAACCGAAACCTGAGCGTGTAACAATATATGAACCGTATGCACCAATCTTGGATCGAACACGCGTAATGTTCACATCAATGGTCCGGTCCAAAACAACCACTTCCTCTTTCCAGACTTTACTGAGAATCTGTTCTCGTGACAGAATTTTGCCACGGTGTGAAATTAGGTATGCCAACAGCTCAAACTCTTTTCTTGTCAGCTTTACCTCTGCTCCGTCCACTGTGCAACGTTTAAATTCCAGGTCCAATCGCAAACCTTCCACTTGCATTATATTGGTTTTATCCGAATGGACATTGTTGCTTTTATGGGTCACTGTTCGGCGCAAAACACTCTTCACTCTAGCTATCACATTACGAATTGTGTAAGGCTTCATAATATAGTCATCCGCACCAAGATTAAGTCCCATCACCATATCATCTTCCGTATCACGTGCGGTACAAAAAATGATTGGTATTTCTGCTGTTTTTAAATCTGCCTTTAGCATCTTGGCCATTTTAATACCGCTTATCCCTCCCATCATTATATCTAGAAGTATAAGCGAATATTTTTTTAAGTCAAGTGTTAAGGCCTCTTCTGCACTGAAAGCTATATCTACATCATAGCCTTCATTTTCAAGATTGAGTTGCAAGACTTCACATAGAGTCTCTTCATCATCTACAATTAATATACGCTCTGTTGCCATATACTCATTATTTATTGTGCTACAAATGTATAGAGAAAATTTGAACGGCAGCATGGCTGATGGCAGATTTAACGAAAATGTCACATTTTCCAGGAAACATTATTTTAATGATACTCTAAATTTCTTGAAATCTTTCTGAAATCTTAAACCGATACTTTTGCAGCGTCAAACTTTAAATATAAATGACGATGAAAAAATTCATTCATGTATTCTTATCAGTGTTGCTGCTTACAGGATTCAGTAATGCGGTCCTTGCAGAAAACAGAGATCCGGAACCTAAGGTCGGTTCTATTCGTGGACGAGTAATTGACAATACCAAACAGGTATTACCCGGAGCTTATGTGTATATTGATGGCTTGCAAACAGGAGATGTTAGTGATGTTAACGGGTTCTACTCAATCAGGAATCTTAAACCGGGTAATTATAAGGTGGTCGTTTCTTATGTAGGCTACAATCCTTATATAATGGAATTGATTGTAAAAGAAGGTAAGGCTACAGAACACGATATTGAATTGACCGAAGGTGTTGAACTTCAGGAGGTGGTCGTGGTAGGTGCATTCTCTGGTCAAAGAAAGGCAGTAAATGTGCAGAAAAATAATCTGGGTATAACAAACGTCGTTTCTGCAGACCAGGTGGGAAAGTTTCCCGATTCAAACATCGGTGATGCCTTGAAGCGTATAAATGGTATAAATGTGCAGTATGATATGGGAGAAGCGCGTTTTGGGCAGGTTAGAGGAACAAGTGCAGACTTGGCATCGGTTACTGTAAACGGAAACCGATTACCTTCTGCCGAAGGCGATACCCGCAATGTACAGCTTGACCTGATACCGGCTGATATGGTACAGACAATTGAGGTCAGCAAGGTCGTTACAAGTGACATGGACGGTGATGCCATTGGAGGTGCCATCAATCTTGTAACCAAGAATACACCTTACGACAGAGTCCTTAATGCAACAGTGGGTACAGGTTACAATGCCGTGAGCGACAAGATGCAGCTTAATCTTGGACTTACCTATGGCGACCGTTTCTTTAACGACAAATTAGGTTTGATGATGGCTGCTTCTTATCAGAACTCTCCCGGAGGTGCAGACAATACAGAATTTGAATATGACGTTGATGACAATGGTAATGTATTTCTGGACAAAGCGGAAATACGACAGTATTACGTGACGCGTGAGCGACAGAGCTATTCATTGGCTACTGACTATAAATTCAATCCGAACCATAAGATTTCATTTAAAGGAATATACAATAGACGCA
>CALCHD010000239.1 GCA_937901105.1 uncultured Bacteroidales bacterium
CATTCTTTTTTGAGAGGTAACCTTGTCAGTTCTGATACATGGACCAGAAGCGCAACCTCCCTCACAAGCCATAACCTCAATGAACGGTGCAGGGCATTTGCCTGTCTTGCCGTAAACTTTCAGCATGGCAATGTTCTTCTTGTTAAGGTTGGCTACCTTAAGGGCAGGAAGATTTGCCTTGTCAAGGAATACTTTTACGGCCTGTGTAACACCGCCGTCCTGTGCAAAGCCATGAGCCTCCTTAACAGAAGTGAACGGCATTGTCATTGGCTCAATCTGTTTCATGTCAATGTTGAAGCCGTCAAAGATTGAACCCAATTCCTCAAATGTCATTACATAGTCAACATTGTCGTGGTATGTAGCCTCTTTTCTCTTTGCAATACAAGGGCCGATGAATACAGTCTTTGCCTCAGGGTCTTTTGCCTTTACAATCTCTGCAGTGTAGTACATTGGAGATTTTGTAGTAGAGATGTATTTCTCAATTTCTGGAATATGTTTCTTTGCAAGCTGTATGTATGAAGGGCAGCAGCTGGTTGTCATGAACGGCTGGCCCTCCTCAAGCTTCTCCTCAAGCTCGTGAGCCTCATTCTCTGTTGTTACCATTGCACCCTGTGCAACCTCAATTACATCAGAGAAGCCTATAGCTTTAAGTGCACCGTAAATCTGCTCAATAGGCTCGCTGAACTGTCCAAGGATAGCAGGAGCTACCATTGCAACAACTTTCTCTCCGCGTTTGATGCTCTGAAGGATGTCAAACACCTGTGAAATCTCAAAGATTGCACCGAACGGACAAGCATTGATACATTTTCCGCAGTAGATACATTTGCTCTCGTCAATGTGCTCAATACCATACTCATCCTTACTGATAGCCTTTACTGGACATGCGTCCTCGCAAGGGACAGGGATGTACACGATAGCGTGATATGGACAGCTTGAGTGGCATTTTCCACAGCTGATACATTTGTCGTGATCAATCTCTGCCTGACCGTTGTTCTTGAAGTGGATTGCATCCTTAGGACAGTTCATGTAGCAGCTTCTTGCAACACAACCGCGGCAAAGGTTTGTAATCTCATAGTTTACCTGAACACAAGATGAACAAGCCTCGTCAATTACAGTAAGGATCTCCTCCTTAAGGTTTTTCTCCCTTGTAACTGCAGCCTGTGCATAGTAAGAAAGGGGAGTAAGCTCATCTTTCTCATCGGTCATGTCAAATCCAAGAAGCGGAAGTGATTTGTATTTCCATACAGCACGCTCCTTGTGGATACAACAGCGTCCTTTAACTTTTGATTTCCTTGGACTTAATTCAATTGGTAGTCTGTCAATGCCCTCAACAAGCTTGTCTTCTCTCCAAAGCTTTACAAGTTTGGCAAGCAAGCCGTGACGGACAATCATAACATTGTTTGTAAATGCCATATATAGTGATCTTTGTTATTTTTCAATTTTCGGCGGCAAATATAGCAATATTTACCAAATCTACACTAATTTATATCAGGAATATAAACTATATGAACTTGCTTATAGCATCAATGAAGGCCTCTACAGATGCGGTTACGATATCTGTATTTGCCGAGAATCCGTAATGGATATTGCCCCGGTTCTCAACCTGTATGTGAACCTTTCCTACATCATCGCTTCCGCGGGTAATTGCCTGAACCAGGAACTCCTCCACAACGATCTTCCGGTTGATGAGCTTTTTCACTGCAGAGAACGCCGCGTCAATAGGACCGTTTCCTTCAGATGTGGCCTGGCAGATCTCCCCGTCTATGTTCAACTTTACGGTTGCCATTGGAACAGAGTTCTTTCCGCACACCACTTGCAGGTACTTCAGCCTTATCCTCCTGGCTGCCTCATTGCGGTTAACGCCTACTATCACCTTAAGGTCTGAATCATTTATGTCCTTCTTGCGGTCTGCAAGAAGAAGGAATTTCTCGTATGCATTGTTAAGTTCGTCGGGAGTAAGGGAGATACCCATCCTCTCATAGTGGTGCTTGAGTGCTGCACGGCCGCTGCGGGCAGAGAGGGCAATATGGGAATCATTCATTCCAATGTCAAGAGGATTCATGATCTCATAACTCTCCTTGTTCTTCAACACCCCATCCTGGTGTATTCCCGACGAATGGGCAAATGCATTTCTTCCCACAACAGCCTTGTTAGGCTGCACAGGCATCCTCATGAGGGTGGAAACCTGTCGGGAAACCTTATATATGTCCTTGTGGTTGATTTCTGTGCAGAAAGGGATGTCATTGTGGCATTTGAGTGCCATTACCACCTCCTCCAGAGAGGTGTTGCCGGCCCTTTCTCCAATGCCGTTTATGGTAACCTCTACCTGGCGGGCACCGTTCATTATGCCGGAAAGGGTGTTGGCGGTGGCCATTCCCAAATCATTGTGGCAGTGGGTGGAGATGATGGCCTTGTCTATGTTTGGAACGTTGTTTACAAGGAACTTTATCTTCTCACCGTATTCCCAAGGGGTGCAGTAACCTGTTGTATCCGGTATGTTTACGGTAGTTGCACCGGCTGCAATCACAGCTTCAATCACCCGTGCAAGGTATTCGTTCTCTGTGCGTCCGGCATCTTCTGCGTAGAACTCCACATCATCTGTAAACCTGCGGGCATATTTTACCGCCTTTACGGCACGCTCAATTATCTCCTCCCTGGTGGAGTTGAATTTGTGCCGTATATGGTAGTCGCTGGTTCCTATACCTGTATGTATCCTTTTTCTTCTGGCAAAATGGAGGGCAGCAGCAGCTGCGTCAATATCTGATTCAGTTGCTCTGGAAAGGGCGCAGATTACGGGTTTGGAGACATTTTTTGTAATCTCCACAACAGAGTTGAAATCCCCAGGACTGGATGCAGGGAAACCGCATTCAATGATATCTGTATTGAGGGCCTCCAGCGACTTTGCAAGTTCAATCTTCTCAATTGTATTAAGCTGGCATCCAGGAACCTGTTCTCCGTCGCGCAGGGTGGTGTCAAATATGAATATCTTCTGCTCCATAGGTTTGGTTTTAGAAGGGCAAAGGTATAAAAAAACCGTTACCTCAAATAAGGTAACGGCGATATTTTGCATGATGGGGCATAATTACTCCTCATCAAGTCTTAGATGCTGTACGTAGATAGCTTTCTTAATCTCCTCTCTTCTAGCTACAGATTTCTTAACGAAAGTTTTTCTGTTTCTAAGCTCACGAACAATGCCAGTCTTCTCGAATTTACGTTTGAATTTTTTCAAAGCTCTCTCAATGTTCTCACCCTCTTTAATTGGAACTATAATCATCTTAAACCACCTCCTTTTTTTTAGGACTGCAAAAGTATGTAAAGTTTTTAAATTCACCAAAAAAAAGAGTAACTTTACATTATGGGCATTATAGAATCATATATGGAATACCTCCGGGAGCAGAAACGGTACTCCCTCCGCACCCAGCAGTTGTACAAGAGTGCAATTGAGGAGTATTACCTATATATATATAGTGATGTCATCGGGAAGAAGGAGGAGGTATATTCTCTTCATCCCGACGAATTATTGGAGGCCCTCACCATCTCAAATTTGAGGAACTTCATAGCCAATGCCCTCAAGAACGGCCTTTCGGCCAGAAGCGTGAACCTGCAGCTGAGTGCCCTGAAGGGTTTCTGCAGGCATCTTCTTTCCAGGGGGCTCATCACATCCAATCCGGTTGATGCGGTTCCCCGCCCCAAGGAAGAGAAGAGGCTTCCCCACTTTTTCCGCAAGGATCCCCTTGATGAATATTTCTCAATGGAGCTGGGAGATGAATATCCCCGTATGCGTGACAGGCTTATTGTGATGCTTATCTATGCGACCGGCATGAGGCGCCAGGAGGTGGCCAATCTTGAGGTTGGGATGTTTGACCAGGGGAGGAAACTGTTCAAAATAATAGGAAAAGGGGATAAAGAGAGAGAAATTCCTGTTGTAGGAACATTATTTGAAAAAATTTTGTTATATTTACACAAACGGAAAGAGGAGTTTGACCCTGAACCTTGCAATGCATTTTTTTTAACGGATAAAGGTGCACCGTTGTACCTTAATTTTGTTAATAATGTAGTGAAAAAAGAATTGGCTGGAATAGAGGGCTTGGAGGGGAAAATCTCGCCGCATGTGCTCAGGCATTCATTTGCAACACACCTTTTGAATGACGGGGCAGATCTCAATAGCATAAAGGAAGTGCTTGGACACTCCTCGCTGGCGGCAACGCAGGTTTACACCCACAACTCTTTTGAACAGCTGAAAAAAATATATTTAACCGCCCATCCAAGGGCAAAAAAAGGAGGTTAGTATGGATATCAGAGTTCAATCAGTGAAATTTGACGCAGACGTTAAATTGTTGGAATTCATTGACAAGAAAGTAGGGAAGCTGGACAAGTTCTACGAGGAGATTATCAGTGCTGAAGTAACTCTCACCCTTCTGCCAGACACAGCCAACAAATGTGTGAAGATTAGGGTGAACATGCCAGGCAAGGATCTGTTCATAGAGAAAAATGCCTCAACTTTTGAAGATGCAGTGGTGGACTGCGTAGATGTTCTAAAAGAACAGATTGTTAAAATCAAAGAGAAGAAAATGGGTAAATAGTCCGCAGACTTGAAATATCAGAGGGAGACTGGAAGGCCTCCCTCTTTTTTTGTCCGTTACTCAAAGAACATTCCCACAAGCTCCTCTACAGAGATATTGTTGAAGTAAGATGCTGTAGGGATCCCTTCAAGTACATTACTTATAGCTTCAATGGTGTGGGGGGTGCCAATGAGCTTTTGGCAGAACTCCTCAGTTGGAAGGGTGAAGAAGTAGTCTCCCATTATCTTCAGTTCTGTGATTGTGCCTTTGGATACAGTCATGAACAGTTCAACTATGCCGCCGGTGAGTTTGGCGGTCTTGCTGAAGCTGTAGGCAGGGGAGGAGCCGAAGTTCCAGCTCTCCTGGGAGTATTTTTCCTGGCATAGGGTATCTATGGACTTTATGTCTGCCTCTGTAAGTGTGTATGGCTCAATCTCGGGGTGCCGGCTGCAGATGTACTGCTCCAGGTAGCTCCAGAAGGATGCTATGTCGGTTATTGGGGTAACGTCTGCCGGGAATTCGTCGGGAAGATGCTCCGAGATATTGGTTACTCTGCTGCGGTTGCTCTGTACAGCCTTTCCTATGAATTTCTCCGGACGTGATTTCAGGGCGGCTGCCAGGTTGCCCATTGAGGCGTTGAACAGCAGTGTGCCGTGCTGAAGTATGCGGTTGTTGTGGATGCATACTGCGTTGCCGGAGAATTTGCGACCGTCTATGAGGAGGTCGTTGCGCCCCTCAAGATATGCCTTTATCCCTATGTTGTTGAGGGCCTCTATTATTGGCTGGGTGAAACGGCGGAACATTGCACTGGCATCTTCGCCGGGGATTCTGGCTTCAATGAATGTGAAGTTGAGGTTGCCAAGGTCATGGAATACTGCACCGCCACCGGTGAGTCTCCTCACTACCTTTATGCCGTTCTCCTTTACATAATTGATGTCTACCTCTGCCAGGGTATTCTGGTATCTTCCTACAATTATTGAGTCCCCGTTTCTCCAAAGGCGGAAGATTGGCTGTTGGAACTCTTTAAGAAGGTACTCTTCTAAGGCAAGGTTCCAATAAGGGTCAGTACAATGGTGACTTACGTAAAGCATTTTATGACAAGTTGTATTTTTTTGCTATGGCTCTGTATGCCAGAAGTACAAGATATCCTATGAGTATTCCAAAAAGTGCCCCGCACACCACATCTCCAGGGAAATGTTTTCCAACATACACTCTGCTGTAGGCAACTGCAACAGACCATATGAAGATAAACCAAGTATACCACTTCTTCCTTATGAGGGCTACAGAAATTGTTGCAAACCCAAAGAAGTTTGCTGCATGGGTGGATACAAAGCCGTATCTGCCACCTTTGCCCTCAAGCAGGCGTACCGCTTCCTGAATGTATGGATCCCACCCCGGGCGGTATCTTTCAAGGGTATTCTTGATTGCATGTACAGAGAGCCAGTCTGTAAGGGCGAAAGTAACAAGTACAGCCGCTGTCATTATGGCGGCAGACTTTACATCTCTCTTTCTGAAGAACATATAAAGGACGGCTGCGTAGATTGGAATTCCGCTCCATTTTGCAGAGATGAATACCATTATGTGGTCTACTATTGGGTTGTGGAACCCGTTGATTGCAAGGAGTATCTCCCTGTCCAGTTGTATCAGCCAGTCTAGCATATGTTAAATCTCTTCGTTCAGTGTTTTCCAGATAAGGTCCTTAAGCTCCTTTATACCCTCATTTGCTGCAGATGAAATGAAGATTGTAGGGATCTTCCTTGGAAGGTGAGGCTTGATTTCACGTTTGAGCTCATCGTCAAGCATGTCTGATTTTGATACTGCCAGGATCCTCTGCTTGTCTAGAAGTTCAGGGTTGAATTTCTTGAGCTCTTTAAGGAGAATCTTGTATTCTGCCAGGATATCCTTGCTGTCTGCAGGTACCAGGAACAGCAGCACCGAGTTTCGCTCAATGTGTCTCAAGAATCTGTGTCCAAGACCTTTACCCTCACTTGCACCCTCAATGATACCAGGAATGTCCGCCATTACAAACGATTTGTCATCGTAGTAGTTTACGATTCCCACACTTGGCTCGAGGGTAGTAAATGCGTAGTCTGCAACTTTAGGGCGTGCTGCCGATACTGTAGAAAGAAGGGTTGATTTTCCTGCGTTAGGGAAACCTACAAGTCCCACATCTGCAAGTATCTTAAGCTCAAGGATAAACCATCCCTCAACTCCAAGCTCTCCCGGCTGGGCATAGCGTGGGGTCTGGTTGGTTGAGGTCTTGAAGTTTGCATTTCCCAAACCACCTCTACCGCCTTTTACAATGATCTTCTCCTCGCCGTGCTCCGTAATCTCAAAAAGGATTTCTCCTGTTTCTGCATCTTTGGCTACAGTGCCAAGGGGAACATCAAGGTAGATGTCCTTTCCGTTGCGGCCGTGCCTTAAGCTGCCGCTTCCGCTCTCTCCCTCCTCTGCACGGATGTGCTTCTTGTATTTGAGGTGGATTAGGGTCCAGAACTGTGAGTTGCCCCTTAATATAATATGGCCTCCGCGGCCACCGTCACCTCCGTCGGGACCTCCCTTCGGAACATATTTCTCTCTTCTCATATGGGTAGAACCAGGACCACCGTTACCTGAACGGCAAAAAATCTTAACGTAGTCTATGAAATTGCTGTCTGCCATAATATGATGTTTAATTACTTAGGATAAGTGCCCTTACAGAAGCCATGACAAAGCCTGCATGGGTTTTCCGGATGCAAAGATAGTCAAATTGTTTTATAGTGAAGTTACAATACTATCTGGTAGCAATTCAAGCGGTAAGTCATCGTTTCTTAATACGCTTATACTAAACTTCGTTACGCAAGGGATATTATGTGCATTATGGTCAGGTGAATTACGCCCCGACA